>JBHLLM010000046.1:0-11765 GCA_048885575.1 Candidatus Hermodarchaeota archaeon | reverse complement strand
TAGGTTCGTATACGGGTTCGGGTTCTGGTTCTGGGGTAGGTTCGTATACGGGTTCTAGTTCTGGTTCTGGGATAGGTTCGTATACGGGTTCTAGTTCTGGTTCTGGGATAGGTTCGTATACGGGTTCTGGTTCTGGTTCTGGGGTAGGTTCGTATACGGGTTCGGGTTCTGGTTCTGGGGTAGGTTCGTATACGGGTTCGGGTTCTAGTTCTAGGGTAGGTTCATATACAGGTTTTGGCTCTGGGGTAGATTCATATACGAGTTCTGGCTTTAGTTCTGGTTCCAACCTTATTTTAGTGGATATTTCTTTAGATTGAATTTTTTTTTCAATTGTTATTTGAGTTATTATAAAGGGATTACTCTTAGGTTGTATCATTTGAGGTCCTAGAAAAATAAATTTTGGTTTCGCTTTTTTCCCGTCAATTAGAAGTTCTAGTTCAAAACTCCCCGGAGTGAGGAAATCTAGACCTTGGATACCACCTTTTACTTTCGTGTTCCATCCAATTGTATTACTCTCAATTTCTTTAACATAATCTTTACTCTCTTGTTTAAGCTTTTTAGTGATTAAAACCTTGGTTTGACACTTTATCTTTCCTTGAAAATTATGTTCTTTTTTGCCTTTTGTTGTCCATCTTAAGTGAAAACCATCAGAATGTTTCCATAAAATGTATCCTAAAAATTTACCAGAACTAAAATCAGTACGACCTTTTATCTCTTTAACATTCATATTTAATCCTATTAAATAATGAATTAGATTCAGATAAATTATGTAATATTTTGTTAATAAATTTATACTAAAAGAAACTAAAAAAGATAATAATAATAAGATAACTAACTTAAAATTCTGTTGATTACGCGTTTGGAGCGATTAATTGGCCCTAAACATATTAAAAACTTCTCAATATAATACAAATTTTCATAATTTTAGTAAATATATTAAAATTAAATAGATCTGATAATAAAATTTTGGATGGGAAATTATTTTAATCGTTAAAATAAATAGGAGTGAACAATTAAACTAGTCGTGTTTAAGGATTTAAATAGTTTATATCGGTTGGCAAAATCAGATATTACATTAGCGAGTAAAATTATGGCTAAAGCATATTTTGAAGCAGATGACTTTTCTTCGTTCTCAACAAATAAATCCAAAAGAATGAAATATTTGATAAAGACAATGAATATGACTTTAGGATATTCTCTAAAATTCGGTGAAGTATATGCTACATCTCAAAATTTAGAGGGGGTTGCGGCGTGGCTTCCACATAATAATGTTAAAATCCCTATCTGGCAATATGTAAGATTTGGAATGATCCCCGTAATTATTGGAGTAGGAAAAGAGGTACGAAAGGAACTTTTGCACTATGATAAGTTAAGTAAAAAAAAGCACAAAGAATATGCAAATTTTCCTCATTTATACCTCTATAATATTGCCGTTGACCCAGAACATCAAGGAAAAGGATGGGCAAGCGTTCTAATGAATCCCATGCTTGCCAAAGCCGATGAACAACAATTACCCTGTTATTTAGAAAGTCCCGAAAGGAATGTTTCGTTATACGAACACTATGGATTTAAAGTTATCGAACACATATCTTTACCTGATTTTAAGAATGATATCTGGTTAATGATAAGATATAATAAATAACCAATTTAAGATTTTTAGCAGAATTTTTCTTCTAATTTTTCAATAAAATTTCTATGTTTTGCAGGAGCATCCCCGTAATCTCTATCGATTTCATTAAACCTTGAATACAAATGTCCGACTTGATTTGTCGTTAGGTTTCTATCCATCCAAGGGAAAAGAATTTCGTCTTCTTTTCTTATGTGTTCGGGTAAAATCTGACTGTAGGAGATGAGATGTTCTGCTAAAGCGTTTCTATCTTTCTTTTCAATAGCTTGGAGCATACCTTGTACATGTCCGCGAACTCTTAAATGATCGTTTCGTATTACCTTAATCATATCAAAATTCTCATCAAAATACTTAAATGCCTCATCTTCTTCTTTCGCATGATGATATTTATCAGCAAAATTTCGGATAAAATCTATTCCTTTATTAATAAATTGTAAACCCTCTTCGCTTTCTAGGTCTAAATTTTCAATTACTTTAGGTAAAAGCGCTAACCATCTCTTTATTAGAACATGCTCGTCTACCATTTTTTTCATAGGTGGTGAATATTTGATTTCTCTTGGGATCTTCGCTTTTCTTTTTCTTTTAGGAATCTTAATAGCATTGTCGGGAAAAATAGCGTTTGATATTCTCGTCATTAATTCTGATTCCACATCCTCTTCTAAATTATGAATCTTTACGATATCTTTCAATAAACATAGTCCTTCACCACAAGTCCCACAACCAACTTCAAATTCGTCTAAAATCTCCTCTACTTCAGGAAATTCCATAATGATTTCTTTAATCCCTTTGTTAAGATACGCTTCTAAACTCATTTTTTTTCACAATAAATATAGTTTTAATCTCTATTTCAATTAAAAATGGAAGATCATATAATTTTAGTTGTGAACATGTTCCATGTAAACTAAGGAGAGTTAATTTATAACAAAATTAATTTAAATGTAATTACCAAAGATGTGAGCCTTTATCCATAAAGAAATAAACTTTAAACATAAATTTGGTTGATATAAACACTCCATTACTAAAAATTAAACAAAAATTGTTTTAAGGTCTTTTTTCTTCGAAGTAATAGTTCAAAACTTTACCATTTTCCTTTATTTAATATCCTAAAATAATAATAATTAGATGTTAGTAGACAAATTAAGCATGATTACATATAGGAGGTTATAGAAATTAAAGCATTGAAAGAAAGAACTTGGTTAGATGAAAATATATTAATGCTAAATGTGAGTCCAAAAGAATACTATAAAAGCATATTTAAAGAGATCGTGGAAGAGATTAAACATAATCATAGTTCTCTTAAAAAAAAAGGAAATAATCGAATATTAGATTCCCCAAGAAAAGCGTTTAACAGGCAAAAAGACATTTAATGAACTCTTTCATGAATTCGCTTAAATTTCTTATAAATATTAAAAGATAATGAATTTTTAAATTATAACTTATTACTATAAAACTTTATTAAAATACTAGGAACGACTTAAAAAAAAAAATTAGGTAATTTTAAAGATCCTTTTAGTTTATTACTCCTCTTTTCCTATTAATCTTGATTTAAAAGCTGGAATCAAGAGTGAAATCACAAGGGCAGCTCCTAATACTCCTGCGAGCAAGAAATCGTTTGTCACCAATCTAATAAAATGGGTAGGGAAATTAGCCCCTACTACCGCGATTCCCCCAATTAAACCAAAAAACCAACCTAGGGTTCTTCTTTTAGTATTATCGTTTGCAAGTAATAGTATAGCGAAGATAAACATTAACATCCCTATCAAATTCAATGGTACTTCAAATCCATAAATAGCATTTTTAGGATCAGTAAGTAACGGTGCATCAGGATTGTCAAATATCCCCTTTATTCCATGCATTACAAGAACATTAATTTGACCAGCTGTCACTCCCAATAAAGTAAAAACTACAAGACGGGCAATTTTTTCGAGTTTATCTCCTTTTTTTAACAATAGAACTATGAAATAGCAGATTAACCCCAACACGATAACAATCATAGCTGGTGGTGGGCTTCCAACATGAACCAAATAAGGTAAAGTAGTTAATACTCCTAATAATGTTGGTAATGAGATACAACTAACCGTAATTGGATAAGTCCAAGATTCTCCCTTCCATAGATAGTAAGATATAACAACAAGAGTAATGCCTGCGACAACATCAATCCCTCGAATAGTAAAAAACCATGTTGTAATAAAACCTGGTGCCAAAGTTAGTTCTGGTTCTGATGGAATAAGTGGCACGATGGTTGTTGTCAAAACCTGGTAAGTCGCTTCTATAAGTAGTGGAGTAACTATTGAAGCAAATAGGCCGTAAACTAAAGCTACTATTGCAATAATATGGTAAGATTTTGTGGAAATATGTTCTTCATTCATACTTTATTCTCCTTTGTTTAAGTAAATTTCAACTTTTTTTATGGAAGTAAGATTGATACTATTTGACTTTTTATTGAACTTCAATATTGAGTAAATATTCACTTTCTTACTTCACTCGTAATTTAATTGGAAGAGTATATAATAATAATATCGAACATGTTCGATTCAGCAGAATCTTCATTTATTTTGGTTTAATTTTATTTCGAAATTATTATTAAATAAGCTTAAAGCATCAACCAAGTTCTCAAATCATACAAAATTTATTAACCTTAAAAAGATATTTTATAGTAATGGAAGAGAACAAACCTAGTTTAGCTTGGATTGAAATCGAAACACCGAAACAAAAATGGATTTCAGAAATTTTTAAAAAATATCGCGATGTTGAGATTATTATACTGAACTTCTTACCTTATGATTTTGAAGAATTAATAGCTAACGCAATAATCGAAATTTATCATTATAAAATTGAAGAGATTATAGAGGATATAAAACTCCATCCCTCAGTATTGGAATTTAGCGTGTTAGAATGGTCTGAAAATAGAGCAAAAATTAATATCAAAACGCAAGACCCTTACTTATTATATGCTATAATTAAAAACGGGATTCTTATAGAGTTTCCGGTCAGACTCTCTGAAGGATTAGCAATTTGGAAATTAGTGGCTACGAGAAAAAGAATTAACGATTTACTGCTACAATTTGAAGAACAAGGTGTTAATTTTTCATTACTCCGAATACTGAATTCAGATTATAGCATCGATGATGATACTAAATTAAATCTAGAGGAATCTCAGGTGATACGTAAAGCAATTAAGCTTGGTTTTTTCGATATACCAAGAAGAATTTCGTTAGAAGAATTAGCAAACGAACTTGGCAAATCTAAATCAGCACTTTCAGTAAGGTTAAGAAAGATAATTAAAAAAAAAGTTTTATTTGAAAATTAATTTTTCTGGAAAGTTCAAACTTTTCCGTTTATGAGAGATTATTAATCATTAGTATCTTTACTGTCGTAATTACTCAATATTACATACTAAATACTGTTGCGGTAAATTTTAATAAAAATAAACCAAGTATATAATCATCTAAATTACGGTATTATTTAGAGATGTTTAGGTAATGGTTAAATTCAAAAGAGGTCACCTGTATTATCCTGAAATTCCCATTCATAAGGTTTTGGAGAGCACAGCAGAAAGATTTCCTGACAAACCCGCTTTTTTATACCCTAAAAAAATTACTTTCAAGACATTTAAAGAACAGGTAGATGTGTTTGCTACAGCTCTAAAAGACTTGGGAGTGAAAAAAGGTGATAGAGTTGCACTTTATGCCCCTAATTCAATACAATGGGAGATATCATTTTATGGGTTAGAGAAAGCGGGGGCGATCTTAGTCCCTATGAACCCGTTATTCAAAGAAGCTGAAGTTAAATACGAAATAAACGATTCTGGAGCAGAAACGATTGTTGTCTTCGAGCCGTTATACTCCATTGTAGCTAAAATCAAAGATAAAACAAAATTAAAAACGATAATAATAATCGAAACAGAGGAAAATATGGAGAAAATGAAAATTCCTGAGGGGATAATTAGGTGGTCTGAACTGTTAACGCATACAAAATCAAATCCCCCAGAATATGAATCCAATCCTAAAGAAGACCTTGCGGCATTAGTATACACAAGTGGAACCACAGGTTTACCAAAAGGAACGATGCTTACGCACTATAATATGGTTTCTAATGTAGCCCAAGCAAGTCCAATGTTCGAATTAAGCGAGTTTGATGTCGCTATGACTGTACTACCACTTTACCATATCTATGGTCTTAATGTGTGTATGAATCAAGCGATCTGGTTAGGTGCATCACAAGTTGTAACACCTCGATTCGATGTTAAACAATTTTGTGAATTGGTAGAAAAATATAGAGTTACTTACAGCTTATGTGTACCACCAATTTTTCTTGCAGTCGTTAGACACCTCGAAGAGTCGGGAGTTGAAGGGTACGATTGGGAGGACCTAAAAGTCGTAAACAATGGCGGAGCTCCTATCCCGATCGAACTTCTTGATAGGTTTTATGAATTAGCAAAAGAGAAATGTAACGCTAAAAATGTGACCATCCAGCATGGGTGGGGATTAACCGAAGCATCTCCAGTAGTAGCCGTTAATCCTATGTCTCGCCCTAAGATGGAATCTCAAGGAACTTTAATACCAGATACTTTCCACAAAATTATTGATTTAGAAACAGGTGAAGAACTTCCAAAACGTGGAGATGTTGGTGAACTAGTTATAAAGGGTCCTCAGGTTATGAAGGGCTATTGGAACCGTCCAGAAGCTACTGAAGAGGCTTTTTGGATAGATCCTAAAACTGGAGAGAAGTGGTTAAGAACAGGTGATATGGCATACATAGATGAAGAAGAATACGAACACCTTCTTGATCGTATCAAAGAAATGATAAAATATAAAGGATGGAGTATCGCACCCGCTGAACTTGAAGACATGCTCTTTAATAATCCACATGTTTTTGATGCGGCAGTTATAGGTAAACCATCAAAAGAACTAGATGTTGGTGAAATTCCAAAAGCATTCATCATATTAAAAAAAGAGTCCAAAGGAAAAATCTCAGAACAAGAAATTATAGATTGGATTGCCGAAAGAATTTCAGCGTACAAAAAGATTCGAGAGGTTGAGTTCGTTGATGATATCCCAAAATCGGGGTCAGGTAAAATATTGAGGAGAGAACTGGTTAAATTAGAAAAAGATAAGCTTGGTATAAAATAAAAAAAAAGATTATATTGCTCTACGATCACTTTGCATTATCCCAGAAATAACACCTTCAGAATCTTTGAAGTAAGCTAACCATCCTACTTTAGGTATGGCGTGCTTTGGTTTCACTATTTTTCCACCATTTTTTTCAATTTTTTTTATAATGTCATCAATATCATCAACATCAATGGTATTTACAACTTTTGGAAATCCTTCTTCTTCAAATCCTAATCCTCCGTCGATCCCCGGTTCATTTTCGTCTCCCGTCATAACGAGCCAGTAATCCGTTGGTCCATCCCATTTTTGGAACTTCCAACCAAAAACCTCTTCATAAAATGCTATTGTTTTATGAACATCTTTTACATTCATTTCAAAATGAATTAATCTCGACATTAAACACACCCATAAACATTGACAATATTAGTTTAAAGTAGTTATAAATAAGTTCTCCTTATAATGTAAAAATTCACTTTTAGACTATTTAGCTATTTAAGCATTTCTTTCTTATCTGCTTTTCTAACTATTATGAAACCTATTAGCGCTCCAATAATAAATGGGGTAATAATTTGAAGCCACATCAATTCAATCGGCAACAGAAATGTTGGTGAAGGATGTGTTTGTGGTGGACCTGAGGTAATGGTTCTTAAGTAATAAGAAAACGCAGAACTAATCCAATTAAAAGACCATGCGATAAAAGTAGCGGTTCCTAACCATTTCCAAAGTTTATAAATGTGAGGTTTTTTAAAATATGAGATATAAGTTTTCCATATAACAATAACAGCAATTACAAAACTAGGCCATACATGAAAGTTAAAACTAAGGTCTAAGATTTCAAAAAATGGAGGTCCTCCGAAAAAAACTGCAGTAATGAAACCTGTAGTCCCCGCAAATAAACCTAAAAAGTATAAAGTTGTCGCAAACCCTCCAAAAGCGCGGTGAGATCTAAATAAAATGTCGTTAGTTTTTAAAAGTGATATTCTTTTTTTCTTGTAACCAGCATATGCTCCAGTTGCTGCCTGTACTGTAGCACACAAACAACCTAGCATAGTAATTATTGTATTAAATTCAGCTACTGAATATGTAAGTCCTGCCATAATAAATTAAATCCTCATTTTTTAACGATGTTTACTTTTTTATCTTTTTATAACATTCAATATAGGATATAGTTTTACTTAAGAATTTTGGTTAAAACTTATTTATATTCATTATTAATTTTTACATTGCAGTCAGATTTACATATAAGAATAATTCTAAACCTAAAAGGGAGCAATAAAATTTTAAATTATTTTTTATATTATAAGAATTTTTTTTAAAAAATCCAAGCTTCAAATATAAATCCCTGTAGTTGAAAAGAATTAATTTACTCTAATTAATAATTGCCTCACAAGGAGGTACATTCTCTCCGACTGACCATAGGAAAAAATGAGCACCTGTTGGTCCTAACCACCTAAACTGTTTTGATAAAATTTGTTGTTTCTCCTCGTAAGATTTATCTCTAAAGGATTTCAAATAATTTTCAAAAGAACAATGTTTCCTAGTTATTTCAAGAAAAATTTTTGCATTGGAGACAATTGCTTTTACCTTCTTTGCATTACGGATTATTTTAGGAGATTCTAACGCATTAGAAATTTCATCTATAGTCCATTTCGAGATTATTTGAGGATCAAAATCTTTAAAAACCTCTTTAGTACCATCCCATTTTTTATTCACTACTTGATACGAGAATCCCGCGTTAAAAACAGCTTTACTTAGAATTTCAAAATATCCTTTTTCTTCTACAGGTTTCTTCTGAGGGGGAATAATTTTTTGTGCCATGATTATATCGTAAATTTGGCTAAAATATAATTTTAGATTATATTTCATTAAAGAATTAAAACAACTGATTATATAAGTTAAATTAAAAAAGATGGAATTTATTTCCAAAGTCAGTCATTAGAAACTTCACGACTAAAAATCCAATTTTCTTTGGCGGTACTTAATCCCTTGCTGTGTCTTTTTATCTAATGACTCCTTGAAATGTTTTATCCTTTTTTCTAAGCTTCTCTTAAATGAGTTGTTAACATCTAGATTATCTAAGACTCCATTAAGGATTCGATAATTTATTAGTTCAGTTTTAGATTTTATTACCGGTAGAAATATTGAGGATTCTGATAACATATCACTTAATAATTTTAAAGACAGTTCTAAATGCGGTATCAGATTTTCTTCATTTTGAATAAAGTTTTTCCCTTCGAGAATCCTTGATTTAATAATCTCAATGCGGGGATATTTTTCATAAGCATACCCTTTTACACCTAAATTCAAACATGCTGCTAAAGTTGAACAAGTGCCCCCAAATGGGTCTAACACCGAATTCACATTCGGAATCATTTTAATACATTTGAAAGGTAGACCAATTGGAAATGGTGCCTCGTGTCCTTTTTTGATGGATGCCCCCGTTGTTTTAATATATGGAATCAACCAGATATTTCCGGGATCTCTTAAATCTGTTTCACAATACCTCCCAATGTTAGATTTGTCTGCATAAGGAATTCCAATTGCCTTTGGATCTATTTTATATTCGTTCTTGTCTTTTACAAGCATATATATGTGTTCCCAAAGATTATTTAAGCGCCGATTCCCTCCTGAAGGGGTATAATGACCTCTTCCTAGAAAAGATTTTACCCATATAATATCTTGAATTCGCATCCAGGATGCATTTTCTGCTGACATCGCAACTTTTTCTGATTTACCTTGATCTACAGCAGAATCCCCGATATTAAGAAAAAATACAGCACTTTTTTTTGCCACCCTGTAGCATTCCTTCCAAATTTTAGTTAGAAACGATAAATACTCACTTTCATCCATTCTATCGTTGTGAATCTCGCCATTATCCGAACTATATGCTTTTCCTCGGTTATACGGCGGAGATGTAATAATAACATCAATCGATTCGTCTTCTAATTCAGACATATCTTCTGAAGACTTAAAGAAAACCGTTTGGTTATCTATTTGTAAGTTAAGGTTCTCATTCATCGACTTAGTAGCTTTGTTTCTTAATATAAAAGCGTATTATTATAATATTAGTTAGCCATTATATATTTAGACGTCCCTTATGCCATTAATAAGAATTATGCGTTTAAAAAACAACAAAAATAAATAGAAGAATGGAATAAGAATAAAAGAGAGTAAACAAAAAAAAAGAGTTAATTTTAAATTTCAACTTGAAAATTACTCGGGAAATTTTAAACCTATCATTTCTAAAGCTTCTGTGACTTTAAATCGGACATCTATACGGTATCTAAATCCTTCGATCTCATGATAATTTGTCATATATTGTTGGGCTAAGAGTAGATATTCATCTAACTTTCCTTCTTTTACATCCATCACTCCTATTACCTCAATACCTTCATTTGTAGCCTTGATCGCGTTAGGAATAATCTCCTTTGCCAAGGCTTTCTGTTTAGGTCGAAAATCCTTAAGACCATCAACATATATCTTTGCTAGCTTATTTGTAGTATGAGGTGGAAAAATGGAAGTTGTGAATACATAGGGCATTTTTTTTCCCTCTTTCGATTTATGCTTAAAACTAGGTTTTAAGCAAGAATTTAAGAGATTTGGCATTATATAAATTTTTACATTTTTATTGATTTTAGACTTTAAATCCCACTTTTAAATTCTAAATTCAACTTTGTATAAACGAACGCCTATATAAAAAAACAATGAGCTAAGGAATTTAGAGATTATAATAGTCAAATTTAATAATTTCAAATTGTTAATTACTATCGTAAAAGATAGGTTAATCTTTTCAAACGAGGAGGTATAAAATGAATATTGAAATCGAGCCTAAAGAGGACTCGTTATTATCTTGCCCATTTACACGTTCGTGCCATCTTCCGAAAGCCAAAGAAGTCTGTGACTTCCCTAATTATAAAATGTGTTCGGAGTATCAATTAGGATTAAATAAACTTAAATCCACTTCTAAAATATTGCATTAATAATCCTAAAATCCTATTAAAACACAATTTTATCTCATATTAATGTTTAGAAGTATATTTAATATACGAAAATTAATTTAGATATTCAATTATTAAATTTTGCATATAGTGAAAGAAAATGGCTAGACCTAAAGTAGTATTACCTGAAAAAGGATTTTCGGAAGAAGAAATTCTCAATAAAATGGAGGAAATACGGAAAAGCGATATAGAATGGAAAGATGGGAAGGTTTGGAGCCTTGTATATCACGCTTCAGAAGAACACACAGAAATGCTTAAAAAGGCATCTAATATGTTTTTTTCAAAGAACGCCCTCAGTCCCATAGCTTTTCCAAGTTTAAAGAAATTTGAAACAGAAGTAATCTCCATGGCAGTTGACTTGTTTGGAGGAGATAATAGGTGTTGTGGGAGTATGACATCAGGTGGAACAGAAAGTTTGTTAATGGCTGTAAAAACATATAGAGATTGGGCACGGGAAAAATACCCCCATATTAAGGAACCTGAGGTGGTTGCACCCAGTTCAGCTCATCCATCTTTTGACAAAGCAGCAGACTATTTTGGAGTAAAATTGGTTAAGGTACCTGTGGATAAAGAAACCCATCGGGCAGATGTAAAAGCTATGGAAAAAGCACTGACCGAGAACACTATATTAATGATCGGTTCTGCATGTGATTTTCCGCGAGGAGTAGTAGATCCGATCACGGAACTCGCGTCTGTTGCTCAAGAGCGAGGTATTGGAATGCATGTTGATGCGTGTCTTGGGGGTTTTATGCTTCCTTTCGTGAAAAAACTTGGTAATAATGTTCCTGACTTTGATTTCTCAGTGCCAGGGGTCACTTCTATTTCAGCAGATGTCCATAAATATGGATACGGAGCAAAAGGTGCTTCTACCATAATGTATCGCAGAGAACGAGTCTGGAAACATCAATTTTCAGTCTATACAGATTGGACAGGTGGCATTTACATATCCCCTTCTATGAGAGGAACTCGACCTGGCGGACCGATCGCTGCTGCGTGGGCTTCAATGAAAGCTTTAGGGGAAGATGG
>JBHLLM010000045.1:0-11951 GCA_048885575.1 Candidatus Hermodarchaeota archaeon | reverse complement strand
TGGCAATTGAAATGGACCAAAAAGCAATTTCTACAGCACCTGCTCAGCCAGCCTCAGCTGCAGCAGCCGTAGGCTATTCAAAAATGGCTTTTGCAATCGCATGTTTAGGTGAATTTATAAGAAATTTAGGATATCGAGCAATCCAATGTGGTAACGATACTGCGCTTAGTATCCCCCTGGCTATTGACGCGGGTTTAGGAGCTCTAGGTCGAAATGGATTGTTGCTAACACCAGAATATGGCCCAAGGGTTAGAATTTGTAAAGTATTTACTGACATGCCTTTAATTGCTGATGAAATAAATATAGAATTTATTAAAAAAACTCGAAAATTCTGTAAAACTTGTTTTAAGTGCGCCGAGGCTTGTGAAAATGAAGCTATTACAAAAAATGTAAACCCAAATTTTGAACCGGCTACCATTTCTAACAATTCATGCGTTAAGAAGTATTATGTTGATGTTGAGAAATGCTTTGAATATTGGATTGAAAATTCTGGAGATTGTGGGAATTGCATTGCTGCTTGTCCTTTTTCCAAAATTAAAAACCTCAGTTCTCCCACTGAATTTTGGAAATAAAATCTAGTTATAATTATAAATTTGAAAACCCAAATTATAACTAATTAGAATAACTAAGGGATGATAAAAATGAGTAAAATTAAAGTAGGTATTATTGGTTCGGGTTTTATTGCTGATCATCATTGTTATTCTTATTCCTTACTACCGTATGTTGAAATTGTGGGAATAGCGTCGAATAACAAAGAAGAAGCTAATAGTTTGATGAAAAAGTATAATATTACCAAAGACTACTATAAAGATTATAAAGATTTACTAAATTTGGAATGTGAGGCTGTTTCTGTTTGTATTCCAAACAATTTGCATAAAAGAATTACTTGTGACATTTTAAATTCAGGAAAGCACGCACTTGTAGAGAAACCTATAGCTAGAAACATTACTGAAGCAAGTGAAATGCTAGATGTAGAAAAATCTTCCAAAAAGACAATTTTTTATTGCGAGAATAACATGTATGCTCCGTCATTTAGTAAAGTTAAACAGATTATTAAGGAAGGCGCCATAGGTGAGATTTATATGGGTCGAGGTAAAGAACAACATACTGGACCACACTCCAGATGGTTTTACAAACTAGAAGATTCTGGAGGTGGTGCCTTATTAGATTTAGGAATACACGATATAGCATGTTTGGTTTGGTATCTCGGGTATGACGTGAGAGAAGTTTTCTGTCAAATTAAGACTATTCAACCAGATCGAGGGATTTTTGGATCTTGTGAAGTTGAAGATAATGCAGTAGGAGTTTTGTATTTTGAAAACGATGCCCAAGTAATTATTGAAGAATCATGGTCAGCCCCAGGAGGTTACGATATGAGATTTGAATTGTATGGAACTGAAGGACAAATAAAGGTTGCCCCCACCTTTTCAAATTTAATGAGTGTATATAGCAAAGACGGGTATGGATACGCAGTAGAAAAAGCAGAAACTACAAAGGGTTGGACCTTTCCGGTACCCTCTGAAGCTTGGTCTTTTGGTTATCCTCAAGAAATTGCTCATTTCATGGATTGTATCTCAAAAAATCAAAAGCCGCTTACAGACAGCGAGTATGGATATAAAACTTTAAATATCGTTGAAACTATGTATAGAAGTGCGAAATCTAAAAAATTGGAGGAAGTATTGTAATTGTTTTTTTGAACTACACTTTTAAAGATTCAATAAAGGCAACAACATTATCTAATTTTTCCTTACTTGCTAACAACATTTCCTGAGGGAATTCTATACTTCTTGAATATATATCAGCAACAATAGGAAAATTATTATCGTTACTTTTTTCTCCACCCCAATTTGCATTAGAATAATCAATGCCATTTTTCAAATTGTAGGTCCTAAAGCAATCTAAACTATGTAGAGGGGGATAACAATCGTCAGTAGGAATCCCATTTCTATTTAATTTTTTATAAAATTCTAACTTAGTTATACCTCCAAACTTCTGAGGTTCAAATACTATAGGAAACACGTACCATCCTAAACTAGTGGTTCCTGGAGTTAGTTTCATTGTTTTTATACCATCAATATCGTTTAACTTTTTCATTAGGTAGTTAGCATTTTCATTTCGAAGCTTATGTTGTACCGGAAATTTCGTTAATTGGGTTCTCAATACTGCTGCTTGATATTCGGTCATTCTATAATTCGTTCCATATGTAAAATGCTTGTAATAGTATTGATTTTTTTTCCGTCCACAGTCAATATAGGAATAAATCTTATCGGATAATACCTCGTCATTGCAAATTATAGCCCCTCCTTCTCCACTTGTAAGAACTTTGGAAGCTTGAAAACTAAAGGCGCCAGCATTACCCCAATTTCCAACCTTTTTATTTTTATATACTGAATGATGGGCATGAGCACAATCTTCAACTACACTTAAATTGTATTTATTAGCAATTTCCATTAAATGCTCCATATCTGTAGGATTGCCTCCTAAGTGAACAGGTACTATAGCTTTAGTGTTTTCCGTGATAAGTTTTTCGATATTATCGACATTCATTACGAGTGTCTCAGGATCTATATCACAAAATATTGGAATTGCATTAGTTGCTATTACTGCTGAAGCTGATGCTACGAAAGTATAATCAGAGACAATCACCTCATCACCTAATCCAACATTTAATCCCATGAGCGCGGCTTCAATGGCAACGGTACCATTACATACCGCCACACAGTATTTTGCACCTTGAAACTTTGCGAAGTCATCTTGAAACTCCCAAACATTATTTCCTTGATGTGCATCTGGAGCCCCACACCACCAATCACCGGAAGTAATAACATCTCTTAATGCATTTATCTCTTCGTCGTCATGAATAGGCCATTTAGGAAAATTTTTTCTCGCTTCTTGTTCAAAAGACATAAACAAATCAATTCTTTTACTAATTAAATATCAAAAATTTTATGAGTTATTCTAAATATATTTAACAAAACAGATAAAAGTATCATTCACCTTAAAATTAAGTGTAGTAGAATAATATGCTAACTTGAAAATGAAGGCTATAGATAAAAAAGCAATTGCAGTGATTTTAGATAAATATATCTCAGATATTACTTTAGAGGATTTAGAATCATTAATAGAAATACCTCCTCAGGAATTTTCTTATACTTACGCATTTCCTTGTTTTAAACTTTCAAAATTTCAAAAAAGAGCTCCGAACATAATAGCTCAAGAATTAAAGAGGAGTATAAAACTCCCAAAATTTATAGAGCGCATTGATGTAGAAGGTCCTTATCTAAATTTCACAATTAAATCAAAAATTATACTTGAAAACATAATAGATTTGAAAAGTGATTATGGAAGAATAAGAGAAGTCTCAGAAAAGACTGATAAGCAAAGAATCGTAATTGAGTATCCTTCTCCAAACACCAATAAACCACTCCATTTTGGACACATAAGAAATATTGTTTTAGGAAAATCTCTATCTAATTTGTTACAGTACAAGAAGCATGAGGTTTTTCAAGTTAACTTGTATAATAATCGTGGAATTCATATTTGTAAAAGTATGCTTGCTTATAAAAAATGGGGTAATGATCAAAAGCCAGATAAAAAAACTGATCATTTTGTTGGAGATTTCTATGTGCTTTATAGTAATAAGGTTAAAGAAAATAAGAGTCTAGCCAAGGAAGCTCAAGATTTATTGATATCTTGGGAAGCAGGTGATCAAGAAACTCTTGATTTATGGGATAAGATGAATAAATGGGCAATAAGTGGTTTTAAAGAAACTTTTACTAAATTTAATATAACATTTGATAAAGAATATTATGAATCTGATTTATATTTATCAGGGAAAGAGAAGATTCTAGAGGGTCTTGATAAAGGAATCTTTGAGTATACTGAAGATGGAGCCGTTATAGCGAGATTAAAAGAGAGATATAATCTTGAAGATAAAATCTTAATTAGGAGTGATGGGACTTCTATCTATATAACACAGGATATTTTTTTAGCGTACAAGAAGAAGGAGGATTTTGATTACGATAGATCAATTTATGTAGTAGCTGATGAGCAAATACAACATTTCAAATGGCTTTTTGCTTTATTGGATATGCTCGGATTTAAGGAAGATAATTTTCACTTATCTTATGGTATGATTGACTTACCTAGTGGGAAAATGAAAAGTAGAGAAGGAACAATAGTAGATGCTGATGATGTAATAGAAGAAGTAGAAAAACTTGCATTTGAAGAAGTAAATAAAAGATATCCATTTTTAGTTGATGAGGAGAAGAAAAAAAGAGCGGAAACTATCAGTCTCGCTGCGATTATTTTTTACATCTTGAAGTATAACTATGTAAAAGGATTTATTTTTAAGCCAGATGAAAGTATCTCATTTGAGGGTGAAACTGGACCTTATGTTCAATATTGTTATGCGAGGATTGCTTCTATTATTTCAAAATCAGAAGAGAGTATCACATCAAATATTAATTGGAATATATTATCTCATGAAAAAGAAAAACATTTAATTAAACAACTCGTTTATTTCCCAGAGATTATTGATAATGCAGAAAAAACTTATAACATTAATTTAATTCCCCAATATCTTCTTAGTTTATGTCAAGCTTTCAATTCTTTCTACACATCATGCAAGGTAATTTCTGAGGATAAAGAATTAGAAAAGGCGAGATTGCTACTTATTAGATGCGTACAAATTGTTATTAAAATAGGTTTGAATATTTTAGGTATTGATACATTAGAGCAAATGTAAGTATATTAAGTGGAAAAACCTATGAAATTTTATGACTTTGGAGAAGTTATCAATCAAGATACCAAATTTGTTATTTTTGGGATTCCTTGGGACTATTTAACATCCATAGAAGGAGTAAATTCTGCAATGGCTCCGGAGAGAATTCGTAAAGTTACTTCAAATTTAGCTCTAACAACGGAATTAGGAGTTAAAATACCAGAATTAGAAGTAATTGACATGGGAGACATCTCGTTAGAACCTGATAGAGTCGAAAAGAATCTAAGGAAAATCGAGGAATATGTCGATTATATTTACGAACAAAAGGAAGATATCATCCCAATTATGATTGGCGGTGATCATTTCTGTACTTATCCCGTTTTTAAAGCTGTCAATAAGAAGATCACTAATAGAAAGCAATTTGGGGTATTAATTCTCGATTCACATTTAGATTTTTATTATCAATGGGATAAATCTACATATTCTCATGCTACAGTAGCTCACCGTATTTTTGATCTGGAAAACATAGATACTTCTAATATGTTAATCGTAGGGACTAGAGATATTGACATTCCCGAATTAGAATCAGCGTTAAAGAATGATATTCATTATTTAAATGCCTATTTATTGCGAGAATATGGAATTGAAAAATATATTGAAGAGATCATTAATTTCTTTAACAAATCTGGAATTAAAGATCTATATATCTCGATTGATGTTGATGTGTTAGATCCTTCAGTAGCACCTGCTACTGGCTATGCAATACCGGGGGGTTTTACATATCGTGAAATATGGATACTTCTTAGAAAGATTGCAGCAAATTTTAATATTAAAGCATTTGATCTTGTTGAAGTATCTCCGAATTTAGATTTAGCAAACAATATGACCTCTATAGTAGCCTCTAAATTAATAATTGAATTAATTTCTTTCATATCAAAAAGAAGAACATGATAGAGAAATGCCAAAAGAAGATTTTAAGGAAAAATTGAAAAAAGTTAACCAATTTAAAGTCAATGTTGATGATTCTATTTCAGATCTAATTGAAAATCTATCAAACACAGGATTTAATGCTAAGCGTTTGGCCCAAGCTTGTGATATCTATAAAAGAATGGTTCAGGATAAGGACTGTGTCAAATTTTTCGGTCTAGCAGGAGCATTAGTTCCAGCAGGAATGCAAAAAGTAATCCACGATTTTATAGAAGAGGGATTTATTGATGTTCTTGTAACTACAGGTGCTTCTTTAACTCACGACATTGCAGAGACTTTAGGCTATCATCATTTGCAGGGAGAATTAAACTTAAAAGAAGTTGACGATTCTGAGTTGCATAACCAAGAATTAAACAGAATTTACGATGTATTCTTGCCAAATAAGGTTTACCAAGGTATTGAGGATTTTGTATCAAAATTGGAGATTACTGATGTAAACATGTCAGTAAGCTCTTTTTTAAAATTTCTTGGAGATAAGCTTCCAAAGAGTGATAATTCAATTCTAAGAATTTGTGCCGATAAAAATATCCCTATTTTTTGCCCCGCATTTACTGATTCAGGTTTAGCTTTACAGTTAGGATTTCATCACCAAAATTTAAATCTTAATCATTTCAAAGACATGCTAAAGATGGTAGATTTAGCTTGGGATACTAAACATGCGGGAGTATGTATTGTTGGTGGTGGCGTTCCTAAGAATTTTATTATGCAGTCACTTCAATTTTGTCCTAATTCGGCTCAATATGCGATTCAGATAACAATGGATCGTCCGGAACAAGGTGGTCTTAGTGGAGCTACTTTACATGAAGCAATCTCATGGGGGAAAGTAAGCGAGAAGGCTAAATTTTCAACTGTTATTGCTGATGCCACAATTGCTCTACCTTTAATATTGTGGTATTTATTAAAATCAAAATAAGTAAATAGGCTCAATTAATTGTTAAAATTGTTAATTGATTAGACCATCTAGTTGTTGATCGATTTTCTTTGTGCTAGAACCAAAAATAAGATCAAGAGATTGTTTAAAAATTTTAAATTGAGAAACTTCTGATAAATTTTTTCCTTCATTTTGCAATTTGAATTCATTGGCAACCTTAGTTAATAATGGATTAACGATTTTATGAATGTATTTTTCGATTTTTTTTTGTCTATCTATAATTGCATATGATACTAATAATTCCGGTTCATTACTGTCATCTGATAGGATTTTTGCGTTTATGAACGCAATGGTATATCTATTTCCTTGAAAATATTCTACGGATCCAGTAGAAAAAGCCGTTTCTGCAAAATTTAAGAGTGCAGTGAGCAAACCACTTCTAAGATCAGCATCAATTTTTCCTAAAGAAGTCTTATGATAACTTTTCTTTACTAATGTAAAACCTCGAAATAATAAACCTACTTCTCGTATTACCATAATTCAGATGTGCTCGATTTTAAAAAATAAATAATAGGTGATCTAATCACAAATTTATTCTGTGGATATTTTAATTAAAACAATTCTTTGTAATAAATCTAATGTTGATGAAGTGTTTATCTCTAGAATCTTTCTTAAATTGAATGTTAAATTTCAAAGAAACCGTTATTAAAGAAAAATAATATATTCAAATATGGTTGAAAGAGAAAAAATTAAATTATGTGCTAAAAACATCGTCAACGCTATAAATATTCAAAAAAAGGGCGAAAATGTCTTAATTAAAGGGGGACTTTATAGTCAAGATTTGTTAGAAGAAATTGCGTTAGAAATCTATAGAAACAATGGAATCCCTTTAATTACATCTAATAGCGACTACTATAATGAAGTAATTTTTCAAGATCCGAGCATTAGTAGTGAAATTTTAGAGATTACGCCTCTTCATTATTTAAGAATGATTGAAAATATTGACACATATATTGTAATTGAACCTGATGAGGATCCAGGAGTTCGAAGCAGAGCACCGAGAGAAAAATTGAATGCAAGAAATAAATTTAACGCACCAATAAGGGATGTTCTTTATGGCGGTAAAGAAGAATATGCACCAGGTAAAAAGTGGTGCTATGCAGCGTGGCCATCAAAAAAAGCGGCTAATTATTATGGTATCGAATATGAATTATTAGAAAAATTTATTATAGGTGGTATAAGCGTTCCTCAAGAGAAAATGAATGATATTACTGAGAAACTAGGTTCAAATTTCAAAAATGCGAAGAATGTTTATGTCACGGATGATTTGGGAACTGATTTTTCAGTAAACATCCAAGATCGTGTTAAAATCATAGATAATGGTTTATTAACAGATGAAAGAATAGCTATAGGTTTATTAGGAGGAAATTTACCAGCTGGTGAAATATTTTTTCCACCACATGAGAAAATGGGAGAAGGAACTCTATTTTGTCCTTTAACGAGAGATAGACTTAGCAATAAAATTGTCAAAAATGTATATCTGAGATTTACAAATGGTAAATTATTAATTGATGAAGTTACTGCTGATGAGAATCTTGACGATTTAATTAATACATTTAAGCAATGTGAGAAAATTGATAAGGATAAGAATCTTCCTGAAATACGTACTTATAATGTTGCTGAATTAGGAATTGGGTGCAATCCAGAAATAACAAAAGCAATTGGTTATATACTTACTGATGAAAAAATCAATGGAAGCGTACATATTGCATTTGGATTCAATAAAATGATGGGAGGTACCTCTGTTTCGCAGCTTCATTGGGATTTCGTTACTGCTCCCCAAGCTAATATAACTGTTGAATATAAAAATGGAATGAAAAAGAAGATCATGAATAACGGTACAATGGTTAGCTAATTTTTACAGATTTTGTTTATAGAAGAAAATCGGCATTATTGAAAACATCGCCATAAAACCTACAATTATAACTAAAATTTCAGTAGTTATATAAGAACTTAACAGCGTTCCTAAGGGTACAAAAATGAAACTAGCTAATAAGCTCGAACTTCTTATCATTTCGTAAGATAGAGCGGAGTTCTTCTTCAACTTTGAAACATCAATATTTCTTTCAGTTAGTTGTGACATCATTACTCCTGAGACGATTTTATTAGCGGCTGTAATCAATAAAAATGTGCTTAAATTGGAAAAAATAAGGAGAATCATTAACGAAGCGTATAAAGCAATTGAAATCGAAAGGTACATTCGTGATTTATATTGGTTTATGAGACGCCTTGAAATAAACCAACCACCCATGTATAAATATGTAAAATAGAAAAATAAATAAGAGTAGTTAAAAAATCCAGATTCACCATATTTGGTGAGAACCCATGAAGTGAATGGATATTCGAGAAGTTTATCACCCCATATTAAAAAGTTAGCAAAAAAAGTCATCACTAATCCAAATTGACTAATATTTCTTTTACTATCACCTACTTGGTTTAGAATAGCATTTTTAACTTTGGAATCATTAATGTATTTTTTGTCTCTAATTAAAGCAAAACTTACTAAAATAGGAAAAGAGACAATCCAGCAGAGATTAAAAAAAAGAGACCATAATTTGATAGAATCTATATCATAAATTATTATGTTAAACATAATTATTGGGACAATACTCCCAAAAGAGGCACTAATATTTGATATTAGAATTATATTTTTTTGAATATTTTTTTGTTCTGAGGCTTCCAACATTAATTTACTCATTCCCGCTTTGATTAGGAGCCTACTACTAAAATTCAGAGCCAGAAATAATCCAAAAGAAGATAAATTATTGAGGTTTAAATTAAAAATCGCAAAGCTACTGAGAAGTAGTACACTCGAAATTGCAATGAGTTTTTTCTTCTTTTGAGCAAATTTATCAAAAAAGAACCCCATTACAGGACCTAAAAAGAGCGTTAAATAGGAAAGAAATTGAATGAACGCTAATTCAATTCTATTTACCTTTAAAACTACTAACATGAAGACAGGGATGTATAAAGTGACAAAAGTACTAATCAAGTTAATAATGAAATAGACTATGAAAAATGAAATATAATTTGATTTAGGGAGATTCATTCGAATAAGCTCAACATTTTCAATGCTTATTCTTTCTTTTTACTCAATATATAAAAAGATATGAAAATAAAAAGAATTAAACTATATTCATGAATCTTCATCTGAAGTTTTGAAGTAAAGTAAGTATCTCCTTTAGGACTTTTTCTTTGAATGTTATACGATCTACACTAAATTGGTATTTCTTTACGATTATTTCTTTCTGAGTGGAGAAGCCAATATATACTAAACCAACTGGCTTTTCAGGTGTACCACCCGTAGGTCCTGCGATTCCTGTAACTCCTATTCCGATTGTAACATTTGAAAGAATTCTAATATTGTTAGCTAAATGTTTTGCAACTATTTCTGATACTGCTCCATATTGTACTAAATCTTCGGGATTGATGTTCAGAAGATGTATTTTGGATAAATTGCTATAGCAAATTATTCCTCGTTCAAAAACCTTAGAAGCACCTGGAATATTAGTTATCATATTTGAGATATATCCTCCTGTGCAGGATTCAGCAACTGCTAGGGTAATTTTACTCTTTGTAAACTTCGCAACTATTTTTTCCATGATATCTATACTATTCATTATAATTCTTCCAAGTTTTACAAATTACTTTTATCTGCTTAATATAATAAAAATCTCGAAGATTTAAAGCAAACTATTTAATAATAAAAAGCAATATAAATAAAAAATAATATTTATAATTTATATTTTAAAGAAGTATTAGAAACAGCAAAACATATTGAATAAAACTATAATGTGATTTTATGAGTGATAGTGACGATCGGAAGGATTTTGTCTTCAAAATTACTGTAATTGGAGATGGAGGCGTTGGTAAAACCTCTTTAATCAAAAAATACACTAGGGGAAGTTTTAAAAAGGAGTATATTAAAACTTTAGGGGCCCAATTCTCTAAATATGATGAAAAAATACAAGGAAACGCAGTAAAATTGTTTTTTTGGGATATTGCAGGTCAAGCAGAATTTTCGTTTATGAGACCGACATTTTACAAGGGCAGTAAAGCTGCGATTATAGTTTTTTCTCATGCACCAGATGAACTTGAGAAGAGTTTTGATCATATCTTCGATTGGCACGAAGATATTAAAAAATATTGTGGAGATATTCCAATTATATTATTCGGTAATAAGATCGATTTGATAGATGAAAGCACAATTGATATTGAAAAAATTGAGGAATTAGTTAATAAAAGAGATTTTCTAGGTTTTTATACAACTAGTGCAAAGACAGGGAGTGGCGTGTATGAAGCATTTCAAGCAATAATTAAGAATCTTTACGAGAAATATAAGGACCAATAAAATTATTCTAAGATTCTATTAGCATTTTAGAGGTGATTTAAGTTAGAAAAGTTTCAACAAGGTTATCCGAAAGTATTATTCTTTTCATCATCTCATTGCGGACCGTGCTTACCGATAGAAGAAATGTTAAAGAGAATTAATATTTCAATGTTTGGAAAAAAATTGTATATCGAAAAAATAGATGTAGAGAAACATTACCAATTAACTAAAGAATATAAGATTACATCGTTACCAACAATTATTGTAGCAGATAGAAGATTATGCGTCAATATTCAGGAGGAAGATATTATTGACGCTATATTGTATGGATTTATTTCCTCCGTAAAAATTTAATAATAAATATATTATAATAAAAGAGCGTGTAAAAAAATGGATCGACAATTACTTTCAAAAATTTTAGTACAAATGAGGAAACATTTGAAGGTTGGAAAAGAGATAGGAGATATGAAAGTAGGAGCATTATTAGCTCTCGGTCACCAGTTAGAAGCTATATTTTACTATTTAGGTCATGAATTAGGAACACATCTAAATGTAGAACCAATTCATGATGTTAAAACTATACCTGAAGCTATAAAACAGAAAATTATTGAATTCAATATTGGAGAAGTTGATATTACAGAGAGCACAGAAGAAATAGTACAATTGAAACTTAGGGGACATTCTTCAATTAAGGATCTTATCAATAAAGGAATTAAAACAGAGGGAAGTTTTTGTTCCTTTGAGGCGGGTTTGCTAGCAGGTATTGTTGAAAAAATGACTAACATACATTGTTTTGCGCAAGAAGTAGATTGTAGCTTACAATCAGGAAAGGATCACTGTGAATTTATGATTGTGTTTCAAAAAGAGTAATTTAAAATCAAATATTCTTAATATGTTAATTGTTTGTGCTAATTTGTATGAATATAAGTCAAATTTCTATTTTTTTTAGAAATGCTACTAATAACTCTAATTTACAAACT
>JBHLLM010000044.1:0-12016 GCA_048885575.1 Candidatus Hermodarchaeota archaeon | reverse complement strand
TTTTCTTATTTTAAATTAGTATAAATAAAAAAAAAATTGCATTTTAAATTGAGGTCTTTCTATTAAACAATAGGATACCTACTATAATTGTTAAAAAAAATATAGCTATTATAATCAAAAGAGCACTCCATAATGGTAAAACCGTTGCTGGGGCTGTGAAAATGTTACTGGAATTAGCTAATAATGAATCTGTCCAAATATTGTGCCCTAATACAACCACCTGTTGATATACTTGATTCGCCCACCAAGGTGGAAAGAAATATACTATTGGACTTTCAAAGGGAATCATAGCTCCACTAAGGAAAAGTACGGGTATGACATATACGTTTGCAATACCTAGAGCAGATTCCATTGATTTAGCATAGGCAGATATCATAATCCCTATTCCAAGCGTAGAGAGTCCAAATATGAATATTATGGTGAATCCTAAGATGATAATACCAATATTTTGATCAAAAGTGCTATTATTTATATTATATCCCCATTTTATTCCTAGAATTCCATATCCAAGAATAAACATTATAATTAATTGTATTAACATAAAAATCCCCTCAGAAAAAAATGATCCAATAAATATACTTGTTCTTGTACAAGGGGTCGTTTCGAGCCTGATTAATGTACCCAAGTGTTTTTCAGAAGAAAAAACTAATGCCGAATTAATCGTACCAATGGAAGCAGCATAAACTAACATACCTGAAATTGATAGGGTAAATATCTTGAAACCTGAAACAATTTCTTCTGTCCCTAACATGAAAAAAAACATCAATGTAAAAATAATAGGAAATCCGAAAGAAAAGATGTAAGTTTGTTTTTGACGCATGCGAATTTTTAAATTTTTAACCATTATGGCGGTAATATGTGACATTTTAGATTTACTCATTTTCTTAACCTCCGTCCTGTTAGTTTTAAAAATACATCTTCTAATGTATTTTGCCTTAATCTCATGTATTCAAGTTCAGAAACATCATTTACTATATTTTTGTTTAGAATTTTAATGAAATTAACTATTGCTCCATTGAAATAGATATGAAAAGTTCTATCTGCAATCTGCTTTATCTCCTCTATAAAATTTAATCCATGTAGCATTTCTTTCATATTTAAAAGACCTTTATCATTCTTATACTTCATTTCTAAGATAACATGCTCACTATACTTATCTTTTAATTCATCAGGAGTACCCTCGGCGATTATTTTACCCTCATCAATAATTAAAACTCTATCACTTAACACATCAGCTTCATGCATATCATGGGTTGTCATTATTATGGTATTTCCTCGTTTCTTTAAGTTTTGGATGATATTCCATATTATATAGCGTGCTTGAGGATCCAAGCCAGCTGTTGGTTCGTCAAGGAAGAAAATCTTTGAATTGCTAATAATCCCTATAGCGAAATTTAATCTACGTTTCATCCCCCCTGAAAAATTCTTCACTCTTTCTTTCTCTTTAACTAATCCTAAATGTTTTAAGAGATTTTCTGCCTCTTCTATCAAAAGTTTTTTGCGAATACCATACATAGTTCCAAAAAGTAGGAGGTTTTCTTTCGCAGATAAATCTTCATAAAAAGTTAGTTCTTGGGGGGTGATACTTATCATCTCCCGAATTTTTTGCCTCTCTTCTTGAATGTCTAGATTATTAATACTCGCTGTCCCATGGTTAGGTTTGAGGATGGTTGTTAACATTTTAATTGTCGTTGTTTTTCCGGCTCCATTAGGTCCAAGTAAACTCAGCAACTCTCCCTCACCAACTTTAAAATTTAAGTGATCCACAACTGCCCTACCATCATAAACTTTCGTCAAATCTTTAGTTTCTATTATAAAACTCATTTTTCACACCTTTAAAATCATCAATTAATTAGTAGACAACCATAGTTATTAATTAATAAGTGAAGAGTATTTTAGTATAGAATCCCATACTTACTCTTTTATAAATTTATTCAAATAAAAAGGCACTTGATAAAGCTTGAAAGATGAGAAAATGTCTGTAAGGTCTAAAAACGCTTCAAAAGTAAAAGGAAACTAATATCTCTTTCTTAAATTCCATACAATGATATAATTTATTGTAGAAATAGCAGTTAATACTACCTGTACAATCATTATAACCGCATTCCTATCAAAGTTGGATCCAATTATAAAAGGTATTATTGTCATTGCTACAATCCAACAAATTACAGTAATGTAATAAGCGAATAAAAATTTCCTCTTATATGACGAAATCCTTACCGATTGATCGGTTTTGCTAAGGAGGTTCAATGCTGCGAATCCGATTTCAGACAATGTGTAAGAGTTTTCTTTTTGAACTAGTAAGGGTTGCATATTTTTTAGATGGTAAGAAAGAACAGGACTTTCTACAGATTTTATTTTTTTTTGTAAATTAGAAAATCTTAGAGGTTTTTCTCCAAGAATTTTTACTATATCTCTCCGAACTTGATGAGTTAGCGATTTGAAAATTGCATCTTCATCAATACCTCTAACTATCTTCTGATCCTCTTTCTTATTACTATTAAACATAATTTCACCCATATCTAATGAATTCAATAATATTTATTATTATATTCATTTCAGTATTATTTATTTTAACTTAAATTTGATTTATCTAATACTTTTTTAATCCTCTGCATTGTTTCTTCAAGAATGAATTTTGGACAAGCCACATTAATTCTTTGAAATCCTTCTCCACCAGATCCAAATAATTTACCCTCATCAAGTGCTACATTTGCTTCGTTTAGAATAAATTTCTTTAAATTTTCGTCATTCAAGCCCAAAGAATTAAAATCTAACCATGCTAGATAAGTTCCTTCAGGTTCAATATACTTGACATCGGGAAGGTTGATTTCGACAAATTCTTTTAAAAATCGGAAATTAGAATATATATAACTTATTACTTGATCCAACCAATCCTCTCCTTCATTATATGCGGCGATCATTGCTACAATTCCAAACGAGTTCGGTCCCGCTATGCCATTTTTATTAGCAATAGTATGAATAAACGATTGTCGTAGTTTTCCATTAGGTATAATGATGTTCGACACTTGCAAACCCGCAAGATTGAATGTTTTACTCGGTGCTGTACAGGTTATTGATTTTTGTTCAAACTCTTCCGATATGGTTGAAAATATAGTATGCTTATTCCCTGGAAGTATGAGATCATGGTGAATTTCGTCTACAATGATCAAAATATCATGTTCTAAACATATATCTCCTAGTTTCTTAAGTTCTTCCCTTGACCAAACTCTTCCTACGGGATTATGGGGGCTGCATAGGATAAACATCCTTGTAAGGGGATCTTTCGCTTTCTCTTCAAAATCTTCATAATCAAAACTATATTTCTGATTCTCGTAATGTAATTGGTTTAATAATAGTTGTCTTCCATTTTCGGTTACTGCACTAAAGAAGGGATAATACACTGGGGGTTGAACAATGATTTTATCTCCTATGTTTGAAAAGGTTTGAATCAACATACTAATAGCTGGGACTATTCCTGGGCTATATACAATCCATTTTGGATCAACTTTCCATTCATGTCTTCGGTTCATCCATCCAGTTACCGCATCTAAATATTTAGGAGCAATGTGCCAATTATACCCATAAACTCTTCCTTCCGCCTCTTTTATAATTGCATCTACCACGGGTTTAGGACACTCAAAATCCATATCAGCAACCCAGAGGGGTAATAGGTCATCATCTCCTTTATCAAAAAATTTTTGGAGTGCTACACTACTCCATTTAAGAGAGAATGAGTCTCTACGATCAATTAATTTATCAAAATTATATTTCATCCCAATCGTAAACTTGGAAATTTAATTAATAATATATATTATTCAAAAGTACATAAGAATATACTAGATTTAAGGTGATAATAAGTGAATAAAGTTGCTATTGTGGGTGTTGGACATACTAAGTTTGGAAAACTCCAAGATAAGGACTTGATGGACCTGTTATCCGAGGCCTCATTAAAAGCAATAGAAGACTCAAACACGAGAGACAAAGATTTTGATTCTGTTTATGTCGGAGCCATGAGTCCTACTGCTTTCAATAATATCTCGGGAATAGCAAGCGCTTTAGTAGATCGTATAAGTTTATTACCTGCTGCTGCTGATCATATAAAAAATGGACCTGCGAGCGGAGGTTCTGCTATTAAAGCTGGATTTCAAGCTATTGCCTCCGGAATGAGTGATTTAGTACTGGTCGTAGGTGGGGAAAAAATGACTCATATTATTACTCCCGGATACGTCACCTCAAATGTAGCAACTTTAACGCATCCGGATGCTGAAAGAAGACATGGAGTTTCACTCCCTTCCTTTGCAGGATTACTAACGAGAGCTTATCTCGAGAAATATAATGCGAAGCTAGAATGGATTTCCGATATCGCAATTAAAAACCACAAAAATGGCGTTTTAAATCCAAACGCACATTTTCAGAGAACTATTGAAAGTTTCATGGAAAGTGCGATTAAAAAAGGAAGAGGATCATGGGAAAATGTACATGATTTCCTAAAAGATGATGAGACTAATCCTGTAATTGCTGATCCTTTGAGACTTTTTCACATATGTCCGATATCAGATGGTGCTGCTGCTTTAGTCTTATGTAATGCCAAGAAAGCAAAAGAATTTTGTGATACTCCAATTTTAATTTCTGGTATTGGACAAGCAACAGATACTCATATAGTATTTGAGCGAGAAGAACTTACCGTTCTGAAAGCTTTGCGAATATGCTCTGAAAGCGCTTATAAAATGGCTCATAAAACCCCAAAAGATGTAGATTTAGCCGAATTACATGATGCTTTTGAGATTCTTGAAGCTATTCAGAGCGAAGATATAGGCTTCTTCAAAAAAGGTGAGGGTGCGAAAGCAGCTCATGAAGGACAAACCCAAATTGGAGGAAACATCCCAATTAATCCCTCGGGGGGATTAAAGGCGAGAGGTCATCCGCTTGGAGCTACTGGTGTTGCTCAAGTTGTTGAATTAGTTTGGCAGTTAAGGGGGGAAGCGGGAAAAAGACAAGTTAACGGAGCTGAAACAGGAATTACATGTAATTTCGGGGGATTTGGAAATAATATTATATCAATTTTAGTAGAGAGAATGTAATCCTAGTTTAATCATTTAAGAAAAGGCGCCTTACTTGTGTTAATAACGCTTCAAATCGTCAATTCCGAATATACAAGAAAGGAAATTAGTTTTGCGCTTAAACCAAAAGATTTGGATAAGATGAAATGAAGGCTTCTACTTTACTTTATCCATTCCAGTATAGATGAGCATCCTAAACCTTTTTGATCAACAATCCTGCCATGAACAAGAAATGTATCTCCTTCATATCCGCACTCGGGGCATTTATTTTTAGCTACTATTTCTACTAAATCATTTACTGTAACTGCGTGATTTACTGAAGCTGCGACGCCAAAAGGGGTAAGCACTTCCAGAAATCCTTTATCTCCAACTTGATTTAATGGATCTTGAGTGACCAAATCTCTAATAATTATCCGTGCTTGAGATGGGCAATGGAATATAAAATCTTGAAGTCTATCTGACCAATGACTACCAAAAGTTATTGGAGTTTCAGTAAAACCAAACATATCGGTAATCCTATCAGGTTTAGTGCCAAAATATTCCACACAGTCAGAAACAAATTTTGCCTTATCGATTGGAGGATATTTCAGTTGAGATTTATGTCCATTCCATCCACCGCCACCAAAATTGACAACACTATTAGGTAAGTCGAATTTAAGATTAGCTTCTGTCATAATTTTATTCATGAATGTATTTAGTAAATGAATGCTTCCACCAAAAGAGATGTGTTTTTGCTTATCCAAGGCTTTTGCGGAATTTTGCTTAACTTTGTTAAGTACATATTTTGAATTTATTCCAAAAGCACCTGCAAGACCTCGCTTTTTTATCATTGCTTTGACTGCTTTTAGGGGAAAAAACTTAATTAAGAATTTCGGATTCGACATTCTTGTCGATATTTCATGCAATATGCTCCCATATAATTTGATAGGTCTAACTTTTGTATACCTCATAGCAATTCTATTTAAGAAAGTTACACTTGGTGCGAAATCAAACGAAATAGTATTAAACCATTCTTCTTTTGGAATTGGAATGAACTCATAAATACATTTAATGGTCATACTCGCTAATAGTTCGATATCATCTTTTGAACGCCCAACTAAGGATGGATCTCCTGATGTACAAGAAGAAACGTTCCATAATTCAAATTCAGGAGATTCCAAAGGAATTTTTAAAAGTTTTTCGTACATGTTATTTGATTCTTTGAAAAGAATAGCAGGTAAAGTAGGAATTAATACTAAATCTTCAATTTTGTTCACATCATCTAAATTTAAGTTTTCCTTATAAGTGAGATATTTATAAAAGGAATTAGTTTCGATAGCTTCCTTGGTAATAATTCGCATTAAGTTTACAAAGTCGTCATTTTTGTAATCTGAATTAGCAATATTTCGTATTTTTTCATCATTGACAATTTCACTTGTTATCAAATTATCGATCACTCTCTTATTCTAAAGAATTTTAATACTAGGTTTTATAAAAATTATAATTATTTATTTGTTGAACAATTACTTGATGCATTTAAATTAAATTTATGTGCTATAATTTTACTTTTTACTTTTACTTTAAAGCAGAAGTTCAATCTCTGCTAGAAATAGATCTGCAATTTTGAGCCATTTTTGTTTAGTCTCCTCATCAATTCTGCTTTTATCTATAAGATTTTTACCTCTCTTTAAATTTTCAAGAGCTGATTCTAAATTTCCTAATTCTTTATCACAGATACCTAACTTGATATAAGTTTGAAAAGTATACCAATCGTTAATACTTATTTCAATCGATTTAAGAAACTCATTTTTGGCTTTTCCGTAATCTTGAAAGGACATTAGCATCTCACCGCAGGTATCATGATACATTCCATTATCCGGGTCATCTTGAATTAAATTTTGTATAATTTCAAGAGCTTCATCTTTTCTGGTTAAATATTGTAACCAATAAGCTTTATACACGAGTAATTCTTTATCATCCGGATAACTATCTAATAAATTATTAATAATTTTAAGACCAGCTTCCAAGTTTCTTTTTTCCTTGAGAATATAAGCTCTCTTTATCTCAATATTTTTGTGTTCATCGGGAAATAATTCAAGAGTTTCATCTAAGAAATCTAATATTTCATCGTATTTATTGAAATATATTAATACGCTTTCTTTAGATAGGTAAAGATCGTAGTTATCAGGATTAAGTTTAATAGCCTCATTGACCTCTTTAACGCTCTTATCATAGTTATCGTATTTATGTTCAATCTTCTTTTCTGCGCTATAAGTTTGGATTTCATGCCAAATTAAACCTTTTAATTTATCATAGGCATCATACAATTTCTTCTCTTTTTCCACCTTGTAGGCTAAGTAATTGATGTAATCAGGTAAAAATTCCCTCAGAGCTTCGCGCAATCCTTCTCTGAACAGATTTCCACAGACTTCTTTTAAAATAGCGTTAATAGTTGACTCTAGGTTTGTAGCATATCTCTTATCTTTTTCTTCTTCATAGAGTTTATTTAAATACGTAAATTTGGTAATGTGTTCCTCCACAATTGCGTTCAAAATTTGTTCAAGCTTCTCGTTAGTTTGAATGAAATAAACTTCAGAAGAATCCGTATGTAATCTAAAAAACTTCGTTGGGTAAATATTCTTATCTACAATTTGTAGCAAGTAATATTCAAGAGTTACAAGTTCTATCTTGTATTTTTGAGCAAAAACTTCTGTTGAAATGGAATTTGGATATTGAGATGGGTGATTCATTGATAAGAATAATAATATTTTATAGAAATCTTCCTCGTTGTCTAGAGTTTTTTTAACCTTTTCGTTCTCATATGGTAATCTTAAAAGATTATTGAGGAATCGGAACCTTATTTCTTCTTCTATTATTTTATTTTTTTTGAAAAACTTAAGGGTTTTTTTAGTTATTTCTTGAATTCGTTTACTTTCTTCTTCTAAAATGGACTGTCGATCTAGATCGTATTCTCTTAACATATTTGAATATTTAGATTTACCAAGTTGAGTAATCCTATATTCCTTATTCTCTTTTTTAACAAGTCCATCATCTATTAAGAGATTCATATTTTTTGAAAGAGAAGAATTATTTATAGAGAGAGGTTTATTAAGAAAATCTGCCCATTTACAAAAATTATTGTTATACACCATCCAAAGTATCCAATGATCGTAATTTCTCTTCCGTAGTATAATATCTGGGGGATAGTTTAATCTTCTCTTTGTTTTTTTGACTTGAGATATTTCGTAAAACCTATCCTTACCCTTCGTTGTAATTTTGTACTGATTAAACTCTTTTTTTACTATCAGTTTACTTTCTTGAAGGTTGTTTAAATATATCGATAAAGTAGATGGTTTGACCAACTTTTTCAAATTTGCCCATGTACACACTTCATTGTTATTTAACATCCATAAAATGATTAATTCAAAATCCTTTTTTCCAAAGATAGGTTTAATGACTTCTTCAGGTGGAAAATTAATAGGCGTAGGCATATTTTCGTCTAAACAGTAAAAAGAATTCAGCTTCCTATACTTAATAAATGTTAGACAGTCTATTTATAGATTTCTAATTTAAACTATTTTTGAACTCTAACTTGGATGATATAACATTTATTATCATTAAAATAGAATTAATTTTAATTATTTAAGAGTTCATTTATTCAGAGAATACTAAAACTAGTTTTGAACTGCTATTTGAAGCATCAGAGTATGACATTTGATCCAACTATTCTTCTTCTTCCTCTAGAAAAATGATTTTAAATAAATAACTTCACAACTTTTTAGGTTTTTAAAGCTTCGTGCTTGTCATATATTAACTAAAGGTTTATATTCAAAAAAAAACCTAACATATATTATAAATAAAGCATTCTTATGATTCTTGAAAAATTTCAATGAGTGAACTGAGGTTTAAAATCACGGTTATAGGAGATGGTGGGGTAGGAAAAACCTCTCTAATTCAAAAGTTCACAAATGATACCTTCACTAAGGAATATATCAAAACTATTGGTGCTCAATTTTCTGTATTTGATAAAAAGATGAAGGGAGATCAAGTCAAATTATTATTCTGGGACATAGCAGGCCAAGACGATTTTAATTTTCTACGACCTGCTTTTTTTAAAGATAGTCGAGCAGCAATTATAGTATATAGTCTTGAAGAGAATGAGCTTGGAGAAACTAGTTTTGAGCATATTTCAAATTGGGCTAAAGATATTTATTCGTATTGTGGAGAGATTCCTGTTGTTGTTTTTGCTAATAAAGTTGATTTAATAGATGAACAAAATTTCGACAATTCAAAAGTAGATGAACTAGTGAAACAACATAATTTCCTTGGATATTTTACAACTTCTGCAAAAACAGGAATAGGAGTTATCGATGCCTTTAATGCTATAATAGATGATCTTTATTTAAAATATAAAGATATGCCTGTACAATTATAGTTATCAATTTGAGTTAGAATATAAGTCACTTTTATATTCAGGTACGAAATCAAAAATATGTTCTACAATCTTTTTTGCTTCTTTAAATCTGCTAATTTCGTACAACCCATCAAACTGAGATTGAAAAGTCGCGATGAATTCACTATTAAACTTCTTTAGTCCATATATTAACGATTTTGAGGATTTAGAAGTAACCAATACCGATGCTACAGGAGTATTTTTCTCGTGTTGAATAAGGAGTATTGCTTGATCCATTTTTATTTCGCGGATTTCTCCTTTTTTCAAGACTTCATTTAATATACTTCCTATCGCTTGGAGAACCATTGAAAATATATTTTCATCAACGGCTCTAAGTTCAGCCCAATCGTACTTAAATAATCCCGTTCCTGCATTTGTATCAACTACCAAAATTCTATAAGCCTTAAAGGGCAGAATGTAGATGATTTTTGGATCCTTCCATATTGCGATAATCGTAAGCAATGCACCGAGGCTATGGGTCACAAAACTTATGGCATTAAAAATCTTGATGAACCCTCCTATGACATACATAAATGTAGTTATAAAGGAAAATAGAATGCTTCCAAACAGTAGAAAATTTACTAGAGCTTTTAATTCTTGTGGAGCTCTTTTCCAAGTAAGATAACTCCAACTAAAATAGGTTAGAACATAATAAAAAATAAAAAATACTTGAAGAATTCGTAGATAACCTACCATGTGAACGCCATACCCTGGGATAACCTGCATCCCTCCTGGTAAAAATGATAAAATTATTAATGTTATTTCATAGAGTAATGTAAATGACATTCTGGTTGAGCTTACGCGCTCTTTCTTAATAAGATCTATAAATATAAAAAGACATGGAACTCCTATCATTTGTGGAATAAATGCAATTGCCATTAGTAATGGAGAATAAAAAAAATGAGCAATAGCATCTAAAAACCAAAACATTGACTGAAAAAGCCAATTTGCTGAAAATAAATACACCAAGCGATTATTTCTTCTTCTAGCATAGATAAATGACAGCACAAAACAGATTACATTTAATATTCCAGCAATAAATCCTGCTGTAACTAGTAACAGATTATCAAGATTACTCATTTTTATCAATTATTATATTTGTGGTTTTTAAATTCTTTCTTTGTAACTAGGTACAAAATCAAACACCTTTTCTATAATCTTACTTACGTCTTCAAATCTGCTTGTTTCCCTCGTATCGTTGAGAATAGATTGAAATCCATTAATAAACTCCTCGTTAAATCTCCTAAGTCCGTATCTTAACGACTTAGATGACTTTGATGCTATTAAAATTGAAGCGATCGAATAATTTTTATCATGATTGATGAGAAGAACTGCTCTATCCATTAGTATCTCCTGTATTTGTCCTTTTTTCAAAATATCATCCAACACATTTCCGATTGCCTGGAGCATCATTGAAAACATATTCTCTTCAAGCTCTCCTACTTTTGCCCAATCATATTTATAGAGAGCAAAGCTAGCAGTTGTATCAACAACCAAGATTCTATATGCTTTAAAAGGGAGTATAAAGATTATTCTCGGATCTTTCAAAATAACAATTATAGTTGTAAAAGCTCCTATACCATTAATAATGAAAGCAATTGAATTAAAAGTTCTCAAGAATGTTCCAATTGCATACATTAACGCTGTTACTACTGAAAACAGAGTACTTCCAATTAATAATAAACTAGTTAAATGTTTTAAAGACACTGGTGCCTTTCTCCAAGTTTGATAACTCCAAATAAAATATAAACTCACAAAATAAAAAAGAAATAAAATTTGGAGAATGCGAAGAATACCCTTATTGTGAACGCCGTATCCAGGAATGATTTCATAATTTCCCGGTACAAAGAAAGTGGTATAAAATAAAAGAGCTTCAATAATTATAAGAATTGAAATCTTTATCGGACTAACATGTTCTTTTTTTATAAGTTCAATAAATACGATAATACATGGTACTCCTATTAATTGCGGAAGAATAGCAAATGTCATAATAAATATTGAATAATACAAATGGGCGGCTGCATCTATAAACCAAAAAATCGCGTAACTCAGCCACATCGCAGAAAATAACAAAATAAGTTGATTTTTTCTCTTAACTGCGTAAAAAACAGTAATTGTACCCCCGATAAATACAAGTATACCTGTTATGGAAGCGGATAATACTAAGATAAAATTTTCTATATCAATCATAGCTTTCCTTCACAATTTTTCTTAAGATGCCATTCTAAGAGATTTATCCTAATGATCCCTTTATTTTATTTTTAATAATTTTTCAAATGGATTTCAATTAAACCATTTTCTTCCTATAAATTAATATTATTCTAGTTTGATTTATAAGATTATTTCTTTTTTATCAATAATCATCTCTTAGAAGTTGAGATTTCTAAGCTTTCAAAGTTATAGATCAACTTGAGTTCAAGGTTCCAATTAAAGTTCGCAAAAGAAAACTAAATATGTATTATTATCAGTATTATTTTTAATAAGCTAAGAAAAAAAGAGGGCGAAATATAATAATTCAAAT
>JBHLLM010000043.1:0-12030 GCA_048885575.1 Candidatus Hermodarchaeota archaeon | reverse complement strand
AAAAAATACATTTTTAAAGGACTTCCAATCGTCGGGAAGAATGCTATAATTCTTGGAATGGAAATGGATTGGGAGAAGATAAAAGAAGCTCCGAGCATTTATTGCGGAATTGAAGCTTTTAGAGTATATTACGAGCTAGGAGAAAAGACTATCGAATTAACCCGCTTTTTTCAAGAACAAGGGTATAAAGCAGAAGCTCATCATCCCTTTGGAGGGAAATTATTATTTACAGCTCACGCTGTTGCTGCAGGTTTGGGGATCAAAGGGCGAAACGGTTTAATTCTTACTCCCGAATTCGGTCCACGGCAACGGTGGAGCATAATTACTACCGATGCTAAAATTCCTGAGACGAAAAAAGTAGATTATACTGACATGGAAGAATTTTGCAGAACATGTGGGGTATGTATAACAAATTGTCTTGGTAAAGCCACTTATGAGTTACCTATTGAAAAAGTTAAAGGGTCGGGAGTAATTACACATATAGATCGAGAGAAATGTATGGAGAGTTTATTAGACAATAACTATTGTTCTAATTGCTTGAAAGTGTGCCCCCAAGGGCAAAACTAAACCGTCTTTTATTAATGAGTATTATTAATTTTTAATTGAATATTTTTCCTTAAGATATTTATCAATTGCGTGAGCTGCTCTTTTCCCGAAACCCATTGCTGAAATGACAGTAGCACTTCCAGATACGATATCACCACCAGCAAATATACCTCCTATATTAGTTTGACCGTTTTCGTCTGTCTCAATATAACCCCTTTTATTCAATTTTAGATCTGGTATCGTTCTAGTTAATATAGGATTAGCTCCTGTCCCGATCCCTACGATAACTGTATCTGTCTCAATAGTATATTCAGAACCCTCAATTTCAATAGGTCTTCTCCTACCAGAATCATCTGGTTCCCCTAGTTTCATTTTGATGACTTCCATTTTACATACATTATCGTTTTCGTCTCCGATAAATCTCACCGGATTCGTTAAAAATTGAAATTCGATCCCCTCTTCTAGAGCGTGGTGATATTCTTCTTTTCTTGCTGGCATTTCAGATTCCGATCTGCGGTAGACAACAATGACTTTTTCTGCGCCTAATCGTAAGGCAGTTCTTGCAGAATCTAATGCCGTGTTCCCACCTCCAATTATAGATACTATTTTACCAATTTTAATAGGAGTATCGTATTCTGGAAATCGGAATGCTTTCATTAAATTAGTTCTTGTAAGAAACTCGTTGGCTGATAGAACTCCAATTAAACGAATTCCGGGAATTTTCAATAGCATTGGTAGTCCTGCGCCTACTCCTATAAAAAAAGCCTTGAACCCCATATCTTTTAAGTCTTCAATCGTGAGGATTTTTCCAATTATTGAGTTATATTTAAGTTTAACATTTAACATTTCTAAAGTCTCAACTTCGCTTATAATTATTTCTTTAGGCAATCTAAATTGAGGTATTCCATAATTCAAAACGCCACCCGCCGTGTGAAACGCTTCAAATATGGTCACATCATAGCCGTTCATTGCAAGTTCTCCAGCACAAGTTAATCCTGCGGGACCAGCGCCTATTACTGCTACTTTTATTCCATTCGGAGCTAAGCAATCAGGACACTCTTTAAGATTATTCCTTCTTTCCCAATCAGCGATGAATCTTTCCAATTGCCCAATTGCTATAGGTTCCCCAAGACCATTTAATAAACAAGCTTGTTCGCATTGCGTCTCTTGAGGACACACTCTCCCACAAATTGCTGGTAGCAAGTTATCTGATTTTATCTTATAGAGTGCGCTCTTATATTTTCTTTGTCCTAAAAATTTAATAAATTGAGGTATTTTTATGTTAACCGGGCAACCAGACACACAGAGTGGATTCCCACACTGTAAACAGCGCTTAGATTCTTGATCAACCAAGTCATCAGTTAATCCAAATGGCACTTCCGCAAAATTCGTAATCCTTATACTCGGATCTTGTTCAATCATCTTAGGTCGCCGTAAATCTTCATAGTATTTCAATTTATTATTAGCAATTCTACTCAGGGAGCTAAAACTTACGCTATCTTCTCCAATTTCTTTCTTTATTATCATGTTGAGGTTAAGAGCTTTTTGGAAGAATTCCGCTCCCTTTTGGGTTCTAATAAAAACAGTAGACCAACCTGCATTTGATCCAATAGAACCTACAGAAATGTCTGTGTGGATGGCGGTCAAATCTTCACAAAAGAAACAACCGAACCTACCATACTTCTTGATCTTTTTAATTGGAATGTCATAAACAGCACCATCGCGATTGTAAATAATAAAACGCCCTTTATTTATATCCATTTTTTTAACCTGGGCAGGTGTGGTTTGAAACTCATCCTTCAGCAATTCATTTATTTTTTCATAATCAAATGATTCTGAGCAGAGTAATCCAATTTTGATGGTAATGTTATCATAAAATGGTTTACTTAGAGGAAAGTACGAGACTTTTTTAAGAGCTTTCATTATACATGGAGTTCCAACCACAGCGATTTTACGATATTTTCTATATTGATAAAACTGTTTTAATATTGGTGAGTTAGTATATTTAGTTCCCGCGGTTTTTAGGATATCTTCTGAATTTTCAATTAAAATAGGCACAGGATCTAATGGCTCTTTACCTTCGGTCACTACTAAAGCCCCGTCGATTAGATTCTGTTTGAATGCCATAGTCAGTAATGTCGTTACGATTCCCCCGTCTTGTGCATAATCTGCAATTTTTTCATCCGTAGTTTGAGCTGTAAGTATCTCAAGATAGTAATTAAATTGTTTTAAATAGTCAAGAGTTTGGGCATTATTGTCTTCAGGTTCATTTAATATCTTTGGGAAGAAAGATCTCGGACAAGAAATATAACATAGTCCACAATGCATACATAATTCTTCATCTAATTCAAAGGTTCCTTTAGAGTAGGTGATTGCTTTAACAGGACAGATAGATTCACATAATCCGCACCCACAACATAACTTTTTATCTTTAATTAATTTAACGTTAGGAAAGATACCTAAATTGGTAAAATTTTGAATTTCCGTTTGGAAAAATCTTGGATATTCACCTACATCATTCAAGTAGCCAAATTCTTTTAAATATTCAAGATCACAAACTATAACTTTGCTTGATATTGAAAGTTCTGATTTTAATCTAGAAATGTCTATAGACTTAAGTTTCTCTACTTTTTCTAAAATAATTCGTCTCCTAAGCTCTACTTTAGTTAGATCGTCAATTAGGCTGTTTAATTCATAACTAGTATACTTACCTGCGTCAAGAATTTTTGTCTTGTTATTATTTAATATGTTTCTTAGTGATCTCTGATTTTCCAATTTAGCGTTCCTCTTTTTTATATTTCTTTAATGCCTTACATTCTTCATCGTAGCATTCAAGTGAATACCGCTCCTGATCGAGAAATCTATTGGCTCGTTTTAAAAGATTATCAAAATCTATCATGTGACCATCGACATCTGGACCGTCGACGCATGCGAATTGAACTCCACCATCAAGAGTAGAGAACCGACAACATCCACACATTCCAGTTCCATCGATCATTATGGTATTTAAAGAGACATAAGTCTTTACTACGGGTAATCCCTCAGATCCATTAGTTATTTGAACTACATATTTCATCATAATCAGAGGACCGATGGCGATTACTAAGCTTATTTCTTTTTCCTTAATAATTTCTTTTAAAGGGTCAGTAACTACTCCCTTTATCCCTTCACTACCGTCATTCGTTGTTATAATTAATTCGTCGCTCACAGAGTTTATCCGATCTTTCCAAATTAATAATTCTTTACTTCTCGCGCCCAATATCGTAATGATTTTATTCCCAACTTCTTTCAATTCCTTGGCTTGAGGATAACAGGGGGCAATCCCTATTCCTCCACCAACAATTATTATGGGATGTTCATATTTTTCAATGTGAATTCTATTTCCTAAAGGCCCTACAACATCAAGTATATAATCGCCAACTTTTTGTTTACATAACAATTTAGTGCTTTTACCCACCACTTGAATTACAAGAGTTATCGTCCCTTTGTCCCGATCGTAATCTGCAATTGTTAATGGAATCCTTTCACCAGTTTCATTAACTCTAATTAGGATAAAATTACCCGCATAAGCTTTTTTAGCGATTAATGGTGTTTTTAATACCATTTCAAAAATAGTCCCACTAGTTCCAAGCTCATTTTTTTCAAGAATTTCGTATGGCAAATTTAATCGAGACTCTTTATAATTTAAAATAATATTACCCTATTTCTAATTGATTTATATTTTAAATATTATTTAATGTTGTGATAATTAGGGGGAAAAGAGTGGGCTTTAAAATTTAATAAAGAGGGGTAATTGATCCATAATTACTGCATAAAGAGCATTTTACCAATAAAAGTTAGCAAATCAATTACCTGAATTTTGTTTTTTAGTTCTTTATTCTCGTTCAGATAGCAATTTAAATGCGTCAAACATTTTGGACAAGTGGTAATTAAATATTCTGCTCCAGTTTCGATTGCTTGTTTTATCCTCGATTCTTGTAAGAGTTTTGAATTTTGATTACATGAGATATAGGCAGATACTCCACAACAGTCAGCATCAACCTTATTATTTTGCATTTCGAGTAGTTTAATACCTTGAATTTGTCTTAAGACTTGGCGAGGAGCGTCATAGACATTACTCATGCGACCAAGTCTACAAGGATCGTGATAAGTTACTTTAACTTCACCCAGATTTGGAAAAGATATATCTTCTAATAGTTTTTCTTTAATAAGATATTCGGATATGTGATAAAGTTCAAAATCAAAATCGTTGTTATTTTTAAAGAGTTTTCTATATTCATTGTTCCAAGTGTAATACCCTTCAGGGCAACTAAAAACGATTGTTTTTACTCCAGCGTCTTTGAACAACTTTACATTATGTCTCGCTAACTTCTCAAAAGATTCTGTATCACCTTGCCAAATAATATCGTGTCCACAACATTTCTCATCTGCTAAAACAACGGGTACTATTTCGTTTTGATTTAATATTCCGATGACACTCTTAGGAATAGTGAGATAATCTGTAGCGTTATATGAAGGCATGTTATCTTGATTTCCATATTTACAAACCATTATACCAGAAGAATCGAGTGCTTTAGTATAATCTTCAGGGATCTGGTCACTATTACTGCAACAATTGCAATTCAAACACCTATTTGCTTCCTTTATCGCTTGTTCTTCCGTATATCCTAATTCCATCTCTTCGAAACATACTAATCTCTCTTCAGCCGGCATAAAATTCATATCTTGACAAGCGTTAACCTGGATATATTTTTTAGGAATGGTGGATCTTTTCAGTTCTTTCTTTCTGATCCTCCCTTGTTTTAAATCGATTCCACGGAAGTAGCGATCTATAGAGAAAGCGGCTTCTCTTCCGTCTCCAATCGCGTCAACGGCACACATTAATGAATCAAAAATTATATCTCCACCAGCAAAAACACCTGGGATGTTAGTTTCATGGGTTATGTTATCAACTACGATTTTACCCCTGTCTACTTTTAATTTATTATTACTGGCATCGTTAAGGGGTTCTAAATCGAGTCCTTGACCAATTGCAATAACTACATGATCGACAACGATTTTATAGTCAGATCCTTCGACTTTCGTTAAGGGTCTTCTTCCTGTTTCTGGATCGGGTTTTCCCCATTCAATTTTATAACAATTTAATGCTAGTTTTCCGTTAGGTTCTTGGGTGATATTTTTTGTTGAAGTAGTAAAATGATATTCCATTACTTCTCTTTCAGCTTCGTGCAAATCCTTGAGCACATTTTTAAGAGCCTCCTCGGTTAATATATCTACAAAATCAACTTTAGAAGCTCCTAATCTAACAGCAGTTTCACCAACATCTACAGCAACTGCTCCTCCGCCGATAATTCCAAATGTTTTCCCTTTAAATTCTTCGGGGTCTTCCGCGCAACTATATTTTCGATCCAAGAGAAAATCTAAGGCAACATTAACATTTGGTAAATCTTCGCCTTCTAATCTCAAAGTTTTTGGAACATAGAGACCTACCGCAATAAAAACGGCTTCAAATCCTTCATTTTTTAGATCTTCTAGAGTAAAATTCGCACCAAACTCTTTATTTAGTACTATTTCAACTCCCATACTTTTTATAAAGTCGATATCGTGATCTAACGCTTCATCAGAGAGCCTATATTGAGGAACTCCGTATCTTACGACGCCACCGGTTTTATCCCCCTTTTCGAAAATCGTTGGTTTATATCCCATTCTCGCGAGGAAATAAGCAGCAGATAAACCTCCGGGTCCAGCACCAATAATTGCAACTTTTTCTTTTGTTTGCTTAACTGGTTTTATTTTACTCTTATTTGGATGTGCAGCTTCGTAATCAGACACAAAACGTTTTAATTCTCTAATCGCAATGGGTTCATCATGATGTTGTCGATTGCAGTTTAGAGCACACTGCGCAGTACAAATTCTGCCACATAAGTAAGGTAAGGGATTCATTTCTCTTATTAAATCGATGGCTTCTTGAAATTTACCCTCAGATATTAATGATACATATCCCTGAACATCAACTTCTGCAGGGCAGCCAACCACGCACGGAGCAGTTCCCGTTAAAAAGGGAACACAACCCATAAAATAAGCAACTTCTCCTTGATCCTTTATTTTTAACCCTGTACCCTCTAAGAATCCAAGCTTATTGGTGAATTTTATCTTATTGTCAGCCATTAATTTTGGAATACTAGAATAAACTCTATCATGATTACAACTGCGTAAAGTCTCCTGTAATGGCTCGTATTCCGAAGTTAATGTTCGAAGTTCCTTAATAATCTCTGTGAAGTTAACTCCGGTCTTATCTTTGGTCATTGGGCAATATTCTGTGCACAATCCACATGTTAAGCAATCCCAGATGTTATTATTCTTTAGAGCTTCCTCCGGAGATAAGAAGGTTAAATCTGTGATCAAATTTCTCGGATAAAATAAATCTAAATAAGAGACAGGACATACATTTACGCAACGATTACAATTATAGCAATAATTTGCGTTTGCAATAACATTCTTAATGATATCGCTTGAGAGTATCTTATTTGCTTTCTCATTTTGTGTGTTATCCGTAGTTTCAGTCATATTAACAACATTAAAGTCTTTATTCTGTTGTTAAATATAATTTAAAGAAGTTTAAATATGCTTTTATTATTGTTAAAAAGCGTTTCATAGAAAATGATATATGTTGACCTAAACTTACGATTTATTTTTGAAGAAGTGATGATTAAATTTTTATCAGTGTAGAGGTTGTGTAAATTAACAAATAACCTAATAAATAGTAATTCTCTATTATAAATATTAACTCTCTATACAAAAAAAATCAATAATAAAATTTAGTGAAAAACATGAGTAAAGCTAAAGATATTTCTTTACCGGATACTGTTAAAGGATACTCACAAGTTAGACTCGATGTAGACTTAAACAGTGGAAAGATTTCAAAATCCACTCTATCTGGTGAATTCTGTCGGGATTGGATTGGTGGTTATGGTTTTGGAGCTAAAATTCTATGGGACGAATTAAAACCAGGTGTAGATCCTTTAGGACCTGATAATGTGTTTGTTTGGGCTATAGGACCGTTCCCAACAACGATTTTACCGACAAGTTCGAAGTATGGTGTGTTTGCTAAATCTCCATTAACAGATATGTTTGGTATGGCTATTTCTTCGGGTTCAGTTGGAGCTCAGGCTCGTCGAGCCGGAATTAACGCAATTGTGATTAAAGGAAAAGCATCTGAACCCGTTTACATGGTTGTAGACGATGATGATTATTACATCGAACCTTGCGAAAAAACTCTTTGGGGTAAAGGAAATTTTGAGACGGAAGAATTACTTCGAGAAGAATTTCAAGATCAGAGATTAGCCGTAATGTCAATTGGACCTGCAGGAGAACAAATGAGTAGAATGGGTTGTATTACTAACGATAGAAACAGACAGGCAGGTCGTACTGGAATGGGAGCGGTTATGGGAAGTAAAAATCTGAAGGCTATAGCATTCCGTGGTACAAAGGGACTTAAAGTTGCTTATCCTGCAGAATTTTATAAACTTGCAAAGAAATTAATTAAAGTAGCTAATGGTCCGGCAACTGCCAAATATCGAGATTTAGGAACACCAGCGGGTTTAACAAGTTATAACAAACTGGGGATGATGCCCACTATGAATTATCGCGAAGGTACATGGGAAGAGATCGATAACGGAGCTTTTACTGGTGATACACTAAACGAAGATTGGGTTGTTAAAAAAGTTGCTTGCTCGCAATGTTCTATCGCTTGCGATCATCTAGCACGAGTACCAAAAACCCACCCAGAATATCCTAATTTAGTAGCTTCCATCGATGTTGAAATGTGTTATTCCTTTGGAACTAATACGGGTTGTAAAGATTGGCCAACTGTCTTTAAATGCGTTTCCTTATGCGATGACCTCGGAATCGACGCTATCAGTGGTGGGGTCACTGCTAGTATGGCTTGCGAGTTGTACGAGGTTGGGCTCATAACGAAGAAAGATCTTGGATATGAATTGCCATTTGGTTCTACCACTAATCTTTCTCGATTTACAGAAGAAATGATTTTAGGAAAAGGTTTTGCTGGAAAGATTTTTAAAGATGGATGCAAGCAAGCTGGTATAAGATTAGAGGAAATGGGTCGAAAAGATGCAAGTTATTATGGAATGCATATTAAAGGGCTTGAGATGCCAGCATTTGACATTCATGGTATGACTTCATTCGCTGTTGGTGAAAGTGTTGCAATTCGAGGTGCATGTCACTTACGTAATGGTGCTTATGGATTAGATGCGAAAGGAACTTTTGATAGATTTGGTTATGATAAACCTGTTGAACGTGGAAAGAAAATTAAGGAGACTGAGGATATTTATGCGATTATTGACTCATATGTCATATGTAAATTCACACGTGGAATCTATGAAAACGATGCTGAGATGGCTAAAGTATACGAATTAGTTACGGGAATACCGCACAGTGAAGAGTCGATTAATATTAGAGGAGATGCTATAGTAACCCTTTCAAAATGTTTCAATATTCGAGAAGGTTGGACCCGAGCAGATGATCATCCTCCTGAAAAATTCTTTAAAGAAGCACACACAAAAGGCCCAGCTAAAGGCGTCGTTTTAAAAGAAGATGGATACCAGAAGTTGTTAAGTGGGTATTACGAAGCAAGAGGATGGGACGCTAAGACAGGCATTCCTACTGATGAAACGCTTAAGAGTTTAGGCTTAGATTTTGTTATCGGAAAATTGAAACCAGCAGGAGGTAAGTAATAAAATGTCGAAATCTTCGTTAAAAAGACGCGGAGGAAAGATGCACCAATTCATAATTGTCGATCCAGATTTATGTACCGGATGCGAAACTTGCGAATCAGTATGCTCATTTGTCCACGATGGTGAATTTAATCCTATTAATACTCGAATCCACAGAGTGCGAATTGAGCCTGTTTTTAATATCGCCTTAGCGTGTCAAAAATGTGAAGATGCCCCATGCATTCGCAGTTGTCCAGAAAAAGCTTTGGAAAAAGATGAAGAAACTGGTTCTATAATAGTTGACGACGAAAAATGTAATGGATGTGCTTTCTGCATTCGTGCTTGCGATTTTGGAGTAATCAACTTACACATTACCTCCCAGAAAGCTCTTATATGTGATCTCTGCGAGGGTATGAAAGAGGATTATATTGATCCCGAAGTAGGCAAAACAGAGCCTCAATGCATAGCTGTTTGTCCAAAAGAAGCCATCAGTTTGAAAAATGTCGAACAAATTGGCGAAGAAACCAGAATTGAAGCTGTGAAGCGTCTATTTGGTGATGTTTCGGAATTTGGAAAGAAATAAATAACCATTTTATTTATTTTATTTATTCTTTTTATTTAATTTACTTTTTCCATTCAATTCTAATTATGCAATTTAATATACATTTAATTACAATCCTTAAGGGGACTCATAAATCCACCCATTGTTCGTTTGGTTAGTGGAGTCATTTTTTTACATTTTTTAATATCTATATCTTGTCCTGTAATAAACTTTCCGATTCTGTTTCCTTCTAAAATTATTTTTTTCATTATGGGTTCCTCTATTTTCTTAAAAAGGTACAATTTTAGAAGAGGAACAGGTTTTTCTACTACATCCCATATTCCAATAACCCTTCCATTAAGTAATATTGTTGATGTAGCATTTCCAGAGCGATCATAAACAAATTCGAAATCGTTAGGATTAACATATCTATCTCGATCTTTATATCCCATGAGGTAAGGATCAAGGCGCGGTAACAAATTTATTGTTTTCTTTTTTATAGAATTATCCATAATTAGTTTGTTCAAGTCTTCTCTTGAAATTATATAATCTAAATCCAGATTATCAATTTTTATAAGTTGGATTTGATCTTCAAGTTGTATTAAAGCAGTGTTGACCTGGCTATTATTTATACCAAGCCACCAAGTAATGTCTTTGAGAGTAACTGGACTGTAGGATGTAATGTATTTTTGAATTAATAAGTGAATAGCTTCTTCTTGGTTATGTTTATTTAGGTTAATGTTAGGGAAGTAAGCTTCAAATGGGGCGTAAAAAATTCTTCTATCTTTCCAACTTCTTATCGGTTTTCCTCTTATTAATAACATTTGATCACACATCACTGAAATTACCGCAATTATGTCTTTTTGAGAAGAGATGGTTTTCTTAATTTCAGTTGTAGACATCTCTCTTTCCTTTAATAGCCCAAGAATTTGCTTAGATAATGTATTGTATTCATCTACCGAAATTTCTCTTGCCTCTAAATATTGCTGGTCTCTTTGATCTGTTGAAAATTTAATAGCTTTATGAACAATAGGAATCATTTCTTTTGTTTCAATAAATAAAGTTTTACGCATTCCACGGATTCTTCCCAAACTCTTTTCTTTATATAATGCACTATCCAGATCTTCCCTTATGAAGCTATTAGTTCTTGTAAAAAGAGTTAAATAAGGCTCAATGGTCCCTGTAGCGTGTAGACCACATAGATCATCCGTGATTTGAAGGATATCATTAATTTTAGAGTCTTCAGAAAGGTGGTGTTTTTTTAAAATGAGCTTATTTGCAGTGTCTAATGTTAAGCCTTTCATTAAAATTCACTGATCATAGCTAGGTTTAATATTTAAATAAAATTATGCAAACAAGGTTTTAATCAAATTAGCTAAATTACCTGAAATAAATAATTATTTATACTAGTGAAAATCATTTTCTAAATCTAATGAATTTTTAGATAATTTTTAAGTGAACTTATTTTTGTCTTAAATTTGATTTAACTTTAAAATTATATTGAAAGATTTAAAAGAATTTATACTGAAAACAATAACAATTGAATTTTAATAAAAAGAACTATTTTACATAACATAATTATATTGTAATAAGAATACTAAAGAAGCTATTAGGAAAGTATATACTCTTGAATAATTAGGAGGATATATCAATAAAGGTGTAAAATTTGTCTGGAAATCAGACCAAGGATAATGAAAATATCAAGAAATCAGTTGTTGGTGTATTTGTTTGTCGCTGAGGTATTAATATCGCTGGAATACTAGATGTACCTAGAATTGTCGAAGAACTCAATAAATTAGAAGGTGTTAAAGCTTACGAGTATCTCTCTATGTGAACTGAGGGGGGATCAGAATATATCAAAGAGCAGATCGAGGAGTTTAAACTCGAACGAATCGTTGTAGCTGCGTGTACTCCGAAAACTCATCAACCAGTCTTTCACGCAATCTTAAGTGAAGCTAATATCCCTCCAAGATATTTAGAATTTGTCAACATTAGAGAACATTGTAGCTTTGTTCACCAAGCTTTAGAAGTAAGAGAAAAAGCTGTGCAGAAAGCAATCGAACTTATAAAAGCGGGAATAGCACGAGCACGCCTTCTGGAAGATGTGCCCACTAAGACCGTTCCTGTAAAACCCGTTGCTCTAGTAGTAGGTGGAGGTATTGCAGGGTTGTCAACTGCGATCGATTTAGGAGACAATGGATTTAAAGTGTA
>JBHLLM010000042.1:0-12103 GCA_048885575.1 Candidatus Hermodarchaeota archaeon | reverse complement strand
AGGTTCAAGAAAGGCGATAATCCTTGGCAGTGCTAACGATTTTTATGCTTCCGAATCGGAAGAAGACTTTAATACCGGATTGCAATCTAATTTTAGCGGTGATTCTGGCAAATGGGTACAAAATTTCACTAATGGGTATGGTGGACCTGATAGTGTTCTCGGTAAAGACGGTAATCCAGGAGCTCTACACCTGGTTGCGAATACCAATCCTAATCCCTCAGGATATGTAATTTTGGAATACACATACAACTGGACTAATTATCATAAGTTGCAAGAATACGCATACTATAATCTTTCAGCTTGGGTTAACATTCCTACATCTGTTGGATTACCAGGCGCTAGGGTGGGTTTAAGGTGGTTTGGTCCAGGTGGTATTGTAAGAACGGATTGGTCAAATGGATTAATGACAACGGCAGGATTATGGGAAATCTTGCATGTATCCGGTGTGTGTAATAATGCTACGGGAAATGTAATTACGGAGATGCAACTAATATTAGCTGTAGAAGGCACAATGACTCATAATGACGAAATTTTCTTTGATGATGTGAAAGTTGATAGATGGATAGCAGTTAATGTTACTGATCCGATAGATCCAAACCCTCCACCTAATAGAATAGATTCGGATGGATTTCCAGCTCAAGCGCTTCATGTGTATTGGATTTTGAAATCACATGGTTATACAGACGAAAATATATTTTTTATGCTTTATCATACTAATGATCCAGTTATTGACATAAAAGCAGGAGATGGAATTTTAAACGATTTAGTTGGAGCAGTAATCGATGTAGAAGATAACGATGTAAATGCAAGTAGGTTTAAAAAAGAGTTGAATTCAACTGTTTCAGGTTCTTTTGCTTCGGGTATCAATTCAAGGGATCAATTAATCATATTTATGACTGACCATGGTTCCAACAAAGTTCTTGGGGATGGAAACGCAACATTCCATTTTGAAGCAGATAATAGTTTTATCACTGAATTTGAATTTTACGATTTAGTGAAAAATATTAATTGTCTACGTATGATGATAAATATAGATTCTTGCTTTAGTGGTAATTTTCTTAACCAAAACAAAAATATTGGTCAGAGTTGGTACAACCTGCCGAACACCTTATTCGTCAGCGCATCTTCAAATGTATTTTCATGGTACTGGATAAATAATCTCAATGGGGACGGTTTTGCTGGATCTTGGTTCTTTCACCAATTTTGGGAGCAATTAAATCAAAGTCAAACAGTTGCTAATGCGTTTACATTTGCTAGTAATTTCATTCCGTGGAAGCAATGGGCTCCTTTAATTGTTACTCAATTCCCCTTAATGCATGATAATTTGGGCATTAATACTACTTGGAGTTTTAATAGCGATCCCTCATTATAATCTATTTTCTTCTTTTTTTTCTTAATATTAGTTTAAAAAAATCACAATTCTTAAGGCGAAATGTTTTTTTTTCGATTTTTATAGCTGAAAAGAAAAATTATAGTAAAAAAATAAATTCACATATTTTTATTATTTTAAAAAAGAAGTTTGGGGTTTTATAATTAGTTGACAAATGTAGAAAATAAGACGGCATATCCCTACATTACGGAATTTAAAAAAGAGCCATTTAGGTCTTTTTTATTAGCGAATAGAAAGGATATTGGAAATTTTTATTTGAGTAATTACGATAAAGTTTTGGAGTTATATAATTTCTATAATGAGACCCTGCTGAAAGATAAATCCTTAAGTCTAAAAAGTATATATTGGTTTCTTTTGCTAAGGAAATATCTTAAGCAAAAAGTGGATGTCTTCCGTGAGGATTATTTAAATTTTATTAAATCTTGCGAAGTTGAGATTATTGAAAAAGATCAGATAGGATATAAATCATCTCCCAGCTCTTTAAAAACACCGGATATTTGGTCTTTATACTACGCATTAGCTAGTTTAGAGCTTTTAGGTATTTTAAATGAGTATCTCTCCTCAAAGGGGCAGGATGTTATTGTTGATAAAATCAAGAATTTTATTTATGAACATAAAAAAAGTAATAGTTTCTTACATTGTCTTGACAAAGATTGTCCAGAATGCAACAATAACCCTGATGGAAAGACTTTTTACTTTGTAACTGAAATTTTTCTACTCATTGGCATAGATGTAAGACTTTACACAGAGCAATTTCGTCAATATTTGAAGGAGCGGAAAAGAGATTCTTCCATCATTTTTAAACTTTTGAGCCTTAAATTCTTTGATTTAGATTCTGAGGTAAAAGATAAAGAGATTCAATTGCTTTACCAATTTCAAAAAGAGAATGGTGGTTTCAGTTTAACTCTTGAAAATGAGGAAATTGACACTACTTTTTGGGTAGTAAATATTCTCAATATTTATTCTTGGCTAATGGATTATAATCCTGCAAGGTTATTTTCTTTCATTACAGAAAAATTAGAGGATACTTTTAGAGAAATTAAAACTTGGAATCTGAAAATATTAATAGATGTTTCTAAATTAGCGATTTTATTGTCTATAATTTGGAATCGTTTTATTGAAGAAATTGAGAGAGTTATTTTTAAGCGTTTAGAGACAAATGATTTTATTGACTTAAATCAAATTAAAACTACATTTGGATTAAGCCATGGTTTAGAGGAAATTGTGTTATATATAAATTTAAATTACACATTTACTTTAAAAAAAGTTGATAATACATTAGAATTCAATCAATATGTTCAAAATTTAAGTCAAGAAAAAAGAATCATTATTCGAGAAATTTATCAACAATTAAGTGATAATAGCATAATATCACTCTCAGATATTTTCAAGAAATATAGAAATTCTCATAATCAAGAATTTCTAAGATTAAGAGAAGATATCTTTCCAATAATTCACGATTTAATAAGTAATCATTTTTTTGAAGGAGAAATTAGAGCTAAAAAGGCACTCTTATTTAAAACTAAATATTATTTTTGTTTGGATTACTTATTCAAAAATATTCTTGTTGCTGACAAGGAAATTAGTACTGATAGGTTATATGAAGAAAAATCAAAATTAAAGGAAATTAGAAACGATATTTACAATATGACTTTAAAACTGAAGAATACCATCCCACAAATTAGAGAAGAGATTGAGTCATATCTTTTAATAGACGAGGTTGATTATGCTAAAGAAAGGTTAAAGTATGTTTTGCGAAATTCATTAATGGAAGCTGATTTCTTAAATGAAAATATCGAATCCTCGTTTAATCAAGAATTTATTTACATCAACATACAAGCAACACTTGGTGCCGAAATATCTCAGTGGAATAAATCTTATTCTCTACTTCAAAATGGATTAAAAGAATTAAATAATTATCTCCAAGAAAAAATCCAAGAAAAAGAAAGTTTGAAAAAATATAGCATTATCTTGGATGAGCTGGATAATAAGATTTATGATATTCAAGATCAGATAAATCGTCAAATAGATTCTTTCAAGAATTACATCGTAGAAGTTCTGGACAATGGCTATAACGAAGAAAAGTTTGATCTTATTATTCAAGCGTTTAATAAAATATCCCAAAGTGTAACTAGATACGATTCAGTTATCTATAAAGTTTCTCATCAAATTACAGTTAAGGAAAAGAAAATAGCAAAGAACCACAAGAAAACAATTACTAAATGGATCGATTTCAAAGAAAACTTTGATTCAATTTTTGCTGAATATACTAATGGATTTCAATTTTTTAACGAGTTGAATAAAAATATTGGTAATGTTAAGGATAGTATTCAAAACGGAATTTTGACAATAAAAGAAAATGCGAAGTATCAGGTAGCTGACAATCTATATCAAGAGGCTTTTAAAACTATCAAAATTGAATCAGATCTTTTGTTAAAACAGAAAACTGAGGAAATTCATAACTTAAAGCAGACAGTAAAGAAAAATACGAACTTCAAACAAAAGCTTTTTCCCCTTTATAAATACTTAAATGAAAAATTGGATAGCTTAGAAGAAAACATTATTGAACTTATAGCTGAGCAAGAACAAATTCTAAAGGAAAAAGTTATTGAAGAGAGAAAAAGAGCCAAAATCGAAGATTTTGACAATTTCGTTTCAAGCACTATTCAAATTTTCAAAGATAAATTAGAAAAATACAAATTCAATATTGATCAAAATAGAATGAACAAAATTCCCGATGTTATCAGTGGTTTTGATACAATTGTCATAGAATTTAATGAATATCACAAGAGATTTTCTAAGAAATTAATTGATTTAGAGGAAATTATTGATAATCCTGACGATAATTCGATTAAAGTAATGCAATGGGAGAAATTTCACGATTTTTTGAATCATGAGGTAAATAAATTAAAGGATGAATATGTTAACAAAATCATTTCTAACGAAATTTATCTTATGAGTGAGGAGGAAAACACAGATAAAATTGATATTAAGAAGCTTGCTGATAAATTGAAATTAAAGTGTAGAATCATAATTCCAAGAATAAAAGATTTAATAGAAGTTTCTAAATTGCAGGGAGATTTACTTGAAGATAAAAAAGAACTTATTGTTCATACTGAAGCATACCACAAGAATAGAAAATTAAAAAGTTTCACAGAAAATAGAATTTTAAAACAAACTCAAGAAACAATAGGGCAACTATTGGCACTTTACGACTCTTGTATAAAAAACAAAACGTTAGGGGTTAATTTATTAGAAATTCAAAATAGGATTAACGATCTGAGTGGTTTAAAAGAATCAATACTTGACCAATATAATAAAAAAATTCAAGAATTAAGTGTAGACGGGAAGAGAATAGAAAATGTGGAATTAAGCATCAATATCAACAATATTATTAACAATAACGAATTAGCTATAGAGAAAATTAAAGAGAATTTAGAATTATTTAAGGATTTAGAATCTTTTATGGTTAACGAGTACGATGCTTTAAAAATTGACATAGAAAATCTATTTTCTAAGGCTGCTGAAGATATTGAGAAGGTTGAACTCTACCCCAAAATGAAAGAAATCCTCGACGGTAAAAAAGAGAAAGTCGAGATGAAATTGAAGCAAGTAGATGAGAAAATTGAAGAGAAATTGAAAAATATAATCAATAAAACATATGAATCAAAAAAATTTGAAACAGAAGCAAGAGAATTTTATTTCAAGAAGAAAAATGACATCAAAAAACTAGTGCAAGAAAAAGTGGAAATAATTGAAGAAACCATAAATACTTTAAAACTTGAAACAGATCGCGAAAAATTATTAGCTGTAATAAACAAAAGTAATATTCATCTAAGTCAATTATTGGGCACACTTCAGGCACGAGTTGAGGATTATATTGAAACAGAGCAATTTAAGAGGGCCTATATAAGAGTAAGTAAAAGACAAAAGTATATTGAGCAAGAAATTAGAAATACAAATAGAAGAATTAAAGATTTAAGTAAGGAATTTAATAGAAACTCTAACGATTTTGAAACCAAAAACCAGCATATAATGAACGATTTTGACAGGTTCATTAAAGAATTTAACGAAATATTAAGGGAAAAGGTAAAAAACTTAGAAGAGTTAATTGTTAAATCGTATGTAGAAATGGCAGTAAAAGCTGTCGCAAATGAATTCCTTACACTGAGTTTTCTTCAAAACGAATTAAAAATGAAAAAGCAACTGATTCAGAAGTATCTAATCTCTCTTATTAGCGCTGGTAAATTAATTGGTAAATACGATCCCCAAATTGGTTTATATTACGAAAATTCAGAGGTATTGAAATCGCTTAATGAAAATGAATTGGAAGTAATAAAAAAAATGAATTTTCGGGTGTATATGTTCATGAGGCGTTTAAAGAATTTTTCAAATCAATATGGCTCAATCATAGCGTTCTTTGCCTCTCTTATTACAATTTCTTACTATATATTTAGAATTAGCGGAGAAAATCCATTAACAATTATGATTCCAATTTTACTGACATTAGTAGTTTTAGGTTACCTTCTTTTTAAGAAAAAAAAAGACGAAAAGATTTGATAATTAAAATGGTCCTAATCATAATCCTTTATGAATTGCACCTCATTTGCAATTCTTTTGAGATAACCTAAATGGCAAGCCTGGTTAAAATGGGTGTAAAATTTTTTTTCAATTATCTCTTCTTCTTGAGCAAATTCTTTAAAATCTATAAGAGGGATTTTGCCATCTACACTATAAGTTTTGGCAATTCTTATTAGCGTTTTTACATTGCTATTTAAATAAGTTTTTCTTTCGGTCATTGTCTTATTTTTTAACTTTTCTTTTCCTTTTAACTTTAAAATTGATCTTTTTAGGTTCACTTTATCAAACTTTATAAAATCAGTATAAAATGTTACTCCAGAATCTTTAAAAGATCGAAAATCTTTACTTTGGACAAAGTTATCTAGCTCTGTAATGATTTCCTCAATTGAGCGATCGGCTAGTAGCTCTCTTTCCCTTTGACGCCTTTTATAGTAGTTATTAATTATATCTAATTCCGATATTACATTAGATTTATCTTTAAAAGAAATATTTTCCCTAGTTGCGAATTTCCATAAATCTAATTGTTTTGAATGAGATAATACCCAATTCATTGCTGTTTCTTTTTTATCAGCGGCTTTATAAAAAGGAACATCAATAGTTTCCCGAGCAACTAAAATGTAACATCTACCTGGGCTCTGTCGTCCAGTTCTACCTCTTCGCTGAATTAATCTAATCTCAGAAGGTACGGGCTCGTAAAAAATAATTGCATCAACATTGGGAATATCAAGTCCTTCTTCTGCTACACTCGTAGCAATTAGGATATCTATAGTGCCCTCTTTAAATTTCTTTATTATTTCTATTTGTTCGTTTTGTGAAAATCCTAAATCGTTGACTTTAGTCGACTGCCCTATGAATTTTTCTACATTTAATTGAGTTCCAAAACGAATAGTAATTTTTTTTTTTAATAATTCTGCCATTTCTCGGTATTGAGTAAAAACTATTATTTTAGTATTTATACGATTTTCTAATTCTTCTGCAATAATAGACAATAACTTTTCGATTTTAGGGTGAGCATATTCCTCAAGTTTATCTTTTAGAAAGTTATCCTTGATGAATTTGTAGTGTTTTGAATTTGTAACTCTTTTAGCAGAAAGAATGTCTTGCTCAGACTTATATTCTAATTTATCTAAAAATGTGAGGAATAATGTGATATTTTGAGATTCCAATAAATCTTTCCCGTGAAGTAATGAAATAAAACTTGAACAGTATGAAAATATAGCTTGAATATTGAGCGAATTTTCTTTTACTAAGTCAATAATGCGTGGAGATTCAAAATAAAGAGAGTTCCGATACTCTTCTTCAGATAATTCGGGTAAATAACCATTCTCATACTTAAGAGAGAGAGTAAGATCTCTTGTAATACCCAAGAAATCTAACTTAGAATAATATTTTTTATTAGGAGGAATTAATTTTTTCTCAATAAAAAATCGAAGAAAGTTTTCAAATAGATTATACCAAACTGCGCTTAGTTCAATAACTTTAATGGGCAAATCAACAAACTCTAAATATGTGTCAATATTGTAAATGTATTGCTTTACATCTTTATCTTCGAAAGTTTTGAATATGACATTCTCAATAAATAAATTATTACACAATTGTTGAATGTGAAAATAACTTTTTCCAGGGGAAGCAGTTAATCCTAGAATAAGAGGATCTTGGCATGCATTAATATATTCAGTAGAGATAAAACAATACGCATAATTCCCTCTTGTTCTGTGTGCTTCATCAAATATTATTAAGGAGACATGCCTTAAATCATATCTACCTCTTTCTAAATCGTTTTTAATCACTTGAGGTGTAGAAACAATTATTTGAGAGTTTTTAAAAGCTATTTTCCTTTTCTCGGGCGAAATTTTACCCGTAAAAGACATTATAGAATCTAATTTTATATTTAAGAATTCTTCACAAGACTTTCTATGTTGATATACTAAAGGTCGAGTGGGAGCAAGAATAATAATCTTAGATTTTGGATATTTTTCTAAAGCTTTTCCTATGAGTAAAACCCCTAAAATTGTTTTTCCCAAGCCAGTTGGTAAAACAATTAAAGAATTTCTTCCTTTACATTTATTTATAATATTATATTGGTATTGTCGATAGAATAGTCTGTTCTTTTTTAAGAAAGGTTCATTAAAATATCCAGAAACTTCATTTTGCATGTTATAGAATAATTGAAATGGTTTGTTTTTAATTCAGAGGGAGTTAAGATTTTTGCAATCCTAGACTTACCTTAAGATGTTGGAACACAAATTAATTTTTTAAAACAAATCAGTTTTTATTGCTATTTCTTCTTTTAATATGTAATCTATTATTAGATTAGAAGGCTATATTGATCAAACAAATACTATGTAGACTCAACAAATTTAAATATGAGTATAACTTTTTTTAAATTAACTAACAAAATTTAAGCTTAACCTTTACTTCCAAGTTAGTTTGTATTAAAGATGGTTCATTTTCAATAAGGTTAAGCTCAATATTTGGGAAAAAAAATATTTGATTAGATATGAAAATATTATACATAAATCCTGCACGTTTACAGTCTGGATTAGATGCTATTATCACAGGCGCACCTCTAAGCTTAATTTCGATAGCTGCTATGGTCCCCGATCACGACGCAAAATTGTTTGATTTTAAAATTGATAAATATCACGAAAAACAGTTTCGTAACGAATTGAATCGATATGATGCAGTTGCTATCACAAGCATGACCCCTCAAGTTTATTCTGCTTTAGATGTTGCAAAGATAGCTAAGGAGCAAGGATGCATCACTATTTTAGGAGGATACCATCCTACTCTGGTACCAGAATTCGTAGCTAAGCACAAATTTGTAGATTTTACTGTTCGTGGTGAAGGAGAACACACATTTAAAGAGATTATCGATTATATTGATAATAACAAAAACAAAGTATCAATCAAGGATATTGATGGAATCTCGTATAGAAACAATGATGGTAAAATTATCCATAATAATGAGAGACATTTAGAACAGAACTTGGATAATTTTCCAATGCCTAGAAGGGATCTATTAAAAGGAAAACTTTATACTTATTTAGGGGCTTCAACTCGTCAAGTTGAGACCTCTCGAGGATGTCCTCACAACTGTAAGTTTTGTTGTATAATAAAAATGTGGAGAAATACGAATAAATCCACAACTTATAGAACTAAGTCAATTCCACGAATTATGAGTGAAGTATACGATGTCTATAACAGAGAAAAACCAGATTTTATTTTTTTCTGTGAGGACAACTTCACTATTAATGTAAAAAGGATTAATAAGATATTAGATACCATCATAAAGTCGAGAATTCATAATAGAATGCACTTTTCTTGCCAATCGCGCGTTGATACCTTATTCAGAAACCCAGACTTAATCGATAAACTCTATAAAGCAAATTTCAGACAAGTTTTTCTTGGAATAGAATCCGTACATCAACAAAGTTTAGATGCTATGAATAAAAGAAATACGACACCTGCTATGGTAAAACATGTAGTTAAAAGCTTACGAGATAAAGGCATATCAATCTTTGGAGGAGTTATAATTGGATTTCCGGGTGAGACAAAACGTATGGTTCGGCAAAATATCCAGAATACAATCGATTTAGACTTAGATTGTGTTCAATTTACGCCGATTACAGCATTTCCTGGAACGGATTTCTATGATGAAATGAAAGAACTAGGGCGGATAACAGCAAATAATTACAAATTTTACGATCTTTTCCATCCAATGATGGGAACTCCAGAGTTATCCTCAAGAGATATGTATCGCCTTGTAGCCGAAGGTTATGCTTCCTTTTATCTAAAAGGCTGGTTATTAAGAAGGGCAAAAGAATATTTAAACCCTTTTGGAAAATTTAATTGGATGTTGTCATGCATGGGAAGGTTAATAAAGCAAGGTATTTTGGGTGGTCTTTCAATGCTTTATAGCCAGGGAATTACTACCAAAGTTATCTCTGACGAGTTAAAAAACAAGAAAGAATTGATGAAAGATATAAATTTACCCGTTCAAGAATCTGCCGTTCAGAAGTCAGAACAAATTCTTGAATTCAAAACTCTAAAACCTGAAAAGATTGAAGGAATAAGTGAACAAATTTAATAAGTAAGGTTAATATTGTTAAAAAAATCTCATCAATTTATATAAGATTATCTATATCTCTTTTTAAAAAAGAATGTCCCTTTCTCTCCTAAAAAAATTCGAGATATGGGTGATGAGATGTTCCAAGCGGAGAAAAAAAAGCTTCCTCAGTTTGAGATGTAATAAATTTTATTTAAATTTAATATAAAATAAATTATCTCCTCACACCAATAAAATATAATCAAAATCGAAATAAAATTTAAATTTTGTAGAAAAAAATTTTATATTTCTACAAGCTCTTCTTAGTATGGGTTGTTTTAACACCAAATATCTTTTTTTCTAGGGTAAATCTTTTTTCTAAAAGATTTATCTTAGTTTTTTAACACTAACGCGAAAAATTTTTAATTTTAAAGCTTTGAAAGTAAAAAAAAAGAAAAAGAAGATTTTTAAATTTTTAGTTAGATATAATTTGCCATCCTTTAGAAGTACTTAATAGCAAGTAAGATGTCGTCCCGAGTGACTTTCTTTCTTTTACCATGTTTGGTTAAAGTCAATGCAGATTTGGTAATTTTAACTGCGGAAGCGCTCATCCAATCAACTAATTCGTCCACTGCGTCTCGTGCAACGATAATAGCACCGTTGTGTTTCATGAGTCGCCTAATAGGGGACCAAGAAATATATTCAGCCATTTTTTATTCCTCCACTTATGGTTAATTTACTTATATTTTTATTGAATTTTATTATAATTTAAGAGTTAGTTACATATGATATCATCTTCTACTTATTTAAAGATTTTGATTCAAGCTTAATGTTGGAAAGAAAAAAAAGAAAAAAATTTCACGACAAAAATCAAATCCTACTAATCGATTCATTTCGTGCAACATAGATTTCTTTTACCAATTTAGCCGTTCCATCAAAATTTGAATATTTAAAGATTATTCTGCTTTTAAAGCCTAACGATGATAAAGAATCAGTAAATAATTAAGAAGAAATTAAAAAATTGTTCAAATTGTGAATCGCTAACATATGAAGTTTTTAGTCGTATGAAACTTAAAAAAGACAATTTTGTTTCGAAGAAAAACTGTAGAAAAAGGAAAATATTAGTAAACTTAATTCTAATTACTAATTCCAAACAACCTGCTCATAATTGCATTTATTACACTCAATTGATTTGCCTTTTCCTGGAAAGTAAGGTAAAGTGTTACCGCAATACTTACATTCTAATTGATAAACTTGATCATCTGAGGTAATATGACCAAGTCGTATCATTTCGCGTTTAAAGAGGTTAACAAAGTTGGTTAAAACAGAAATAAGGAGGTGTGGATTTGGTGAGGCAGCTAACCACTCTATTTTACCAGCCACAATCTGCCCAATTACTAAAATATCATTTCCTGATACAAGATCCGTACCACAAGACCAACTAATTTTATTATTTTGATTTCTAAGAATTAATTGGAAATTCATATCTAGAATAGTTTTTAATATCTGTTCAAAAAAGTAAGTCTCGTCAAGTGTTCCTGTAAAGTCAATTCCGATACTTTTATTTGCTTTTTTTATCCATGGCTTTTCTAAAAATTTTTTAATTTCTGCTTGTGGTATTATTTTTCTTTCAATACTAAATGGTTCTAATACAATATTTATAGAATCAGTATCGATCGCTCTTATAAAATCTTTATTGTTAACAAAAGTGATATAAGACCTAATCTTACCTTTCTTTTCTATCAACAACGGACAGAGATACAAATTGATTTGTTTCTGGGAATTAGCATTTAATATTTCAAATTCCATCTTAACTTGCTTTTGTTTAATCCCTTCATCATCACTCTGCTCATCAGTTTCAAGAGATTCAATAGTTAATGTTGGGGGCGAACTCCTGGATAGTTCAAAAAAGTCTGGAAAAATAATTCTGATTTTAAGTTCTGTTATCGGGTCAGCGCTTTGATTCTTTATTAGCAAAGAAAAAAGATAATTTCCTCCAAAAGGGACTAATTTATAGACCATATTGATTTTATCTTCTTGATCAACATATTGTAGAGGTTCAGGCTCGAATTTAATAGAATCTT
>JBHLLM010000041.1:0-12175 GCA_048885575.1 Candidatus Hermodarchaeota archaeon | reverse complement strand
CCCATTATTGTGAAATGCGTCTAATAAATCTAACTTTATATAGTTGTAAGGGTAAAAATAACCCAATTTTGAATAATACCCCTTAATGTGCCCTAACTTTATTAATGTGTCTAAAAATAATCTTAATTCTAATTCCGTATGAATAATTGGGGAGAAAATTTTAAGAATATCTTTCTTCTGTAATTTTTCTTCCTTTTCGAAAACAGTAATTAGTTTTTCTCTCTCAAGTTCATAAAAATAAACCTGTTTTTGATCTTTATTGGTAAGGTAAAAATATATCTTCTGTTTTTTTTGGTTTTTTATGCTTTTACTTTTAATAAAACTTTTTAGGTCTACTCCCGTCTCCTTAGAAATTTCAGTAAAATTGTATTTTTTCATCAAAAAAATGTTTTCAATCGTGGATAATAGCTCATTCAACTCGTATTTTTCAATATTTAATTCTTTCAAAGTTGGGAAAATAAGTTTTGCAAAAGTCAATACTTTTAAATGAACTTTTGAGGAATCTTTATTAAAATATTTTTTTATAAGTGATTTCAAGACCTCCCTTAAAGCAAATAAATCTTCAAAATCAAATTCAATACATTTTTCTAAAAAACACAGTATTGAAACTATATTATCTTCAACATCTTCGGTTAATAAAGCATTTATTAAATCTTCTTTATAAGTACATACTATTGTGGGATTTTTCTCTCCAATTTCCTGTAAAAAATAATATATATTATCTCGTAAATCTTTGTTGAAGTCACCTAAATGTGTGATGAATTTTGGATAATACTTATCAAGATACTTTTTGTTTGATAACATTGCAAATCCAATTATTATGAATGTATTAACTTTTAACTTTGGATCGTTTGTATCTATGTAATTTTCCAAATTTTCAATTACGCTTTCACTTATTAGGTTAAAATTATTTTCTGCTAAGATACTTAAAATGTAGGATACTGGAATAGCATATTTTTTATCTAATAATAGTTCTTCTAGTTGCTTAATTACTTTTTCTATTTTTTCAGTCTTATTTTTATCAAGTAACTTATCGAGTTTCTCAACTAGGGGGTAAATTACTTGATCTTGTTCAAACTCTTCCAAATTAAACATTATTAACGATATTTAATGCTTAATCTAATAATAATTTTTTGAAAGGGTTTACATCTAAAATCTCCTTAATTTCTTTAAGAATAATGCTTGGTTTAGCCATTTCCAAATCATTTTTAGTACCATGACCAGAAAGTAATGCGATACTCTTCACTCCCGCATTGAATGCACATTCAATATCTGTAGGCAGATCCCCTATTAGATAAACCATATTCTTATCTATAGGAACTTTTAAAATCTGTTTAATTTTTCTTAACGCAATTAAAACCGGATATGCGTGAGGTTTTCTTATTACACTTTCGTCACGGGAAATATATACAGAAAAAAATTCATCTAAGTTTAATCTATTTCTAAATAATTGTAATCGTTCCCCACTTGTATTTGACACAATTCCAAAAATAACTCCCCTTTTTTTTAATTCTTTTAGAATGAATTCTAAATTAGGTTTTAATGTTTCATATTTCTCGTATTTAGGATAATTTCTTCTAAATTTTATAAAAAATAAAATTCGCTTCCATCGACTTGGGATATAATTTTTATATGCACGATAAACATTAAATAGTGCCGCCAATCTATTGCTTGAATCTGCTTCTTCAAAAAGTCTCGCAATATCTATTAATCTGAAAGATTCTGTGTTTTTCCAATTATAAAATCTATTTTTCAAATACTTTGAAGCAGTATATTCAAGCGCTTTTTGAGTAATAACAACTCCATCAAAATCGAACAATAAAATTGGAGGATGAGTCATTTATATTACTTAAAATATAGTTTAATTCTTAAATATAATTAAAAAAAAAAATAAAAAAGGTTATATCTAATTTATTATCAAGATTTAGGCGTCTATTTCGTCAGGTTCTACTGAAACATAACTTAATAAAGCGTCTATTTGCTTCTGCTTTTTGTTTATATTAAGCACAGTCGGTAAATTGATCACATCTCCTTGGCCTGGCATGAGCGTAATTGATCCTGCACGCAATATAAAAAATTCAAACACATCTGGTATGGACTTCCTTATTCTTAAGCTTTTCGTCGGTAGTCTTTCAGCAGAAGAGAAGATACCGCTTTTATGATAAATTTCATTTCTTTCAATTTTCCAGTAATCAAATCTGGATCCCAGAACAACAAGTCCTAAAACAAATGCCATTATAATAGTGACTACTAGATAAAATTCTGCGGTTAAACCCGGATTAAATTCTCCTCCAGGAATAGCAGAAAACAATCCTGGTGCTAGAAAAATAAGAAGTATAACTACGACAACGACAACTAGAATTAAAACGAAAAATTTCGTACTACTAAAATCGAATGCTACGATAAACATGTTAACAAAAAATACGATCAGCCATACATTTCCATACCAAGCAACAGGGGTCGGAACAAGCATTTGCAAAAGCCATAAAATAAACGAAACGAGCGCCATAGGCCAAAAAAATATTACTTTTGGGTAAGATCTTAAATATATTTCGGTTTCCGATTTATTAGACATTTTAATCACAAATTTTAATTCGTTCTTTTTTTTATATTTTAAATGAAGTGATTAACTTCAATATAGAATCTTAGGTTAAAAAATGTTCTTATCAATTAAATATCAAATGAGTTAAGAACTAAGATTTTCTAGTCTCCCTACTGAATGAAGGAGATGTGTTTAAAAAATTAAGAATTAAAAAAAGCTCTTAATTGATTGAACCATTTTATAGGAATAATCAATTTGCGCGTTTCCGCGATCGCTTATACCCATATGCCCAGGAAGTAAATAGTTAACATCTAAATTATTGACAAACTTGATTGATTCAATTAAATCGTCCAAAGATCCTCCTGGAAAATCGTATCTTCCAAAACTCCCTCCTGTAAAAACTAGATCTCCGGGAATCAAGATTTTTTTATAAAATTCATAATAAGAAACTGATCCTTGAGAGTGACCTGGAGTGTAATAAACTTGAAAAGAAAATTCTGAACCAATATTGATTATTTCATCAATATTAAGATTATTAACTTCTAAAGGAAGAACTTCCAAACCAAACATTTTTGGACTAATTCCAAGATTTCCGGGAAAAATCTTTGCTTCTTCGCCTTCTCTCAAAATTTTAGCTGTTTCTCCATAAGCATATAATTCCGGGGGTTTAGGTTTTAGAACTTTTATCAGCGGATATAAACCAAGAACATGATCTACATGTTCGTGAGTTAAAAATACTTTTGTAATTTTTCTATAATCTAAACCTAAATTATTCATACCTTCAAATAAACCCTTTAAAGAAATTCCATTTCCAGAATCAAAAAGCGTTAACTCACCTGTGTTTTTATCCTTGATTATAAACTGATTACAATCCAACATAGGATTTTCCTCAAAGTAATACACATCTTTAATAACTTCTTTCCCTAATTTTACGGAATTCTCTGAAGCAGAAAAAAACATTTTTATTCAATATTGGTGTTTTACACAAAAAAAATTGACTTAACTTTAATTTTTTTCTTTTTCCTCTTATAAAAAACAATTAAAATTAAGTTAGTCAATTAAATAATATGGAAAAACTTTCGAGTGAAAAATTAGAGGATGCAACTAATATCGAAAAATTGAAAAGTAAAATTAGTTTTGGAATCAAATTTTGGCTAGAATTTCAAGATATAGGACGAAAAAACATATTAGGGTCTGGATGGGCTAAATTACTTGAATGCATTAATACACCTGATAATGAGAATCCCAAATCTCTTACAAACGCAGCAAAGGAGTGTGGATACTCTTACAAATATGCGTGGAACATTTTAAACAAAATAAGAGAAAGATCAGGGAGATCACCTGTTGAAACTAAAAAAGGTGGTCCTGGTGGAGGTGGATGGGTTAAATTAAATGAATGGGGTAAGTATTTACTTAAAACTTATAAAAATCTTTTAACTGAGTTAGAAGGAATAGAAAAAAGGCTGCAGAAAACTTTAAAAATCGATTGAATTCTATCGTGATAATTAAGATGCCCCCTATTTATTTCAAAAAGTAATTCATAATCTTAATGAAATATTCTAAATTATCTTTCCTCTTTTGGAAAAATTATTTAATTAAGGAAAATCATTTTATTATATTATTGTACTAACACTTAAATTTAGAGATTTATATAAAAGAACATAGACTCTTAAAAAAAAGGACTGATCAAGCATGGCAATACCTTTACCCGGAACTCCGATTATCGTAGATATCGGTTCAGCTTACACTAAGATAGGATTCGCGGGAGAGCCTAGCCCCAGGTTTGTTTTTCCCACCATCACCGGTACTGAAAAATATAAGGCTGTAATGGTTGATGTTGGTGCCCGAAATATATATATCGGAACAGACGCTTCAAAAATGCGAGGAGTTTTAAAAATAAAGCACCCTATAGAACGTGGTGCGATAATGGATTGGAACGATTATTACGAAATCTTAAACTACATTTTTTATTCACTATTAAGAATTGAAGATCTTTCTAATTATCCCGTTTTCTATACTGAAGCTCCTTTTGTTCAGAGAGAAACCAAGGAGTATATAGCTCGCGTTTTATATGAAACCCATAGAGTAAAAAGTTTAATAATGGTTCCTACACCAATACTTTCTTTATTTAGTGTAGGACTTACAACTGGAATAGTAGTGGAGAGTGGTGACGGGATCACTTGGATATGTCCAATTTTGGGTGGAGAAATTGTAGATCAATCTGTACAAAAATTAACTTTAGCTGGAACAGATATAAATCAACACTTAAAGAATTTACTTATGAGGGAAGGTATCAATATTGAATCAAGTGCTGTAGACGAAATAATTAAAAATATCAAGGAAAAGAACTGTTTTTTTGCTTTAGATCCTGAACACCCTCCAAAACTAAATGAAAGTTTTAGCTTTACCATGCCAGATGGATCCAATATTAATATACCAAATTATATATTACATGAGGCTCCAGAAGTATTATTTAGACCTAACTTACTAGGTTATAACATATTAAATATTCCACAAGCAGTTGTAAATAGTTTACAAGGAATTGATAAATATTATTGGAGCGATCTTCTTTCACATATTATGATTTCTGGGGGAAACCTCTCATATTCTGGATTTGAGGAGAGATTGAGATTGGAATTAACTCAATTAATCCCACAGCTAGGGAAGATTCCAAAACCTAAAATTGTAAAACCTCAAAGAGAAGATAGGCAAAAAATGAGATCTAAAGAGAAATCACAGAAGAAAGAAGATAACTGTCCGCATTGTGGGATTTTAGTAGATCTAAGTGATGGTAAAGAGTTCTGTCCTTCTTGTAACGGAAGAATTACTTTACCAGAGCTTTCAATTGGAAGTGTTAAAATAGTTAAAAATCCAAAAATTGAAAAGGGAAAAATTATCTGTTCTAATTGCAAAAAAATAGTTGAAGACGCAGCGTCAATTTTTTGCCCTTATTGTGGAGAAAGTTTTCAAATAACAGAAATACCCGAAGTACCTACTGAGATCATTAAAAATACTCCACCTGCTAGAGAATTTTCCGGTTTCTACGAGTCGTCGGAAGAAGTACTAAGATTTTTCGTACCGGAAAATTTACAGTTCGCCATATTTAATGGTGCTAGTATACTCGGTAGCTTGCCGAGCTTTCAAAGTTTATTTGTAACCCACGAGCAATTTCAATCGAATAGTGCTGCGTTATATAAGAACATTAGTGAAATTTTTTAAATTAAGTTGTATCTATTTATTTCTAGTTTTTATTAGAATCTACAAGATAATCTGACTCAAAACTCAAAAGATCGTTAATTTTTAATTACACGATAAATTTAAAAAATTAAAATTTAGTTAAAACCAGTGTGGGGTTTTTTTTTAATTGAAAAGGAGAATCAGGAATTTAACATTTGTTTTATTGTTAATCACTTTAATGTTAAGCATTACGCCAATAGCATTAGCAAAAACCCGTCAGAGTCATTTAGTCGATTTTATTTATGAAAATCAAATAGGAAACACGACTTTTGGAGTAACACCTCAAGATACGGCTAATGCAATAGAAATTTTAGAATTTTATAATGCCTATCTCGTTGAAATTCTATTTGAGGCACCTAAAAGCGTTGATATACCTAAATTAAAGAGTTCACTAAATACTAGAATTCAAATAATGTTTGATACAGGAGAAATCGATATATACAATGTATATTACTATCTTGAAACATTAAATACTTTGGAATCTTTAGAAACTTCGTTAAATTCAACTTTACATAATAAAATTTATAATTATATAAATAATACTTATCAAGTTGGAGGAGGATTTAGTCCGACAAATACATCTAATGAAGCAAATATGGTTTCAACTTATTATATATATAAAATGTTTACTTTATTAAATGAACAAGTTGAAAATGAAACACTCCTTAAATCTTGGGTAATATCGTGTAATAATACAGACGGGGGATATGGTGGAAACCAAACTTTGTCATCCACCTTGACTACAACATATTTTGCGGTTTATTTGATAAATGAGTTAGGATCAATTAATGAACTAGCTGATCAAACTAAAACTCTCAATTATTTTAAATCACTTTTTATTGGAGACTCTAATAATCTTTATCATTACGGTGGATTTTTACCTGATTTATTTGCTAAAGCTCCATTACTCAGTAGTACTCTCCTCTGTGTTGAAGGACTTATATTAATAGACGAGAACGAATTAAATAAAATTGCCACTTCCAATTGGGTGTTAAAGCATCAAAGCTTTCTTGATGGTGGTTTTGGTGATTTTACTGAAGGAATGGAGAGTGCAATATCGTCTATTAGTACATCTTATTCTGCTTTCAAAATTCTACAAATTCTAGGTTCGCTAGATTTATTAAATGAAGATATATTCATGGTTGAGTTCAGCTATTTAACCCTGATTGTAATACTATCAGTAATAGGAATAATCGTATTAGTTGTTTATCTAATCCTGCGTCGACGAAGAATTTAAACTTTTTTAATCATTTAATAAGCTTATAATAATCCTTTTTTATTTTGATGAATGCCTTGTTTATCATGTAAAATAAGTTAATTACCTTATATAGCCAAGATTATTATGGGAAAAGTATTAGATGGAAAACTAGTATCACAAAAATTAAATTTAGAATTAAAAAAGAAAATATCAGTAATTTCAAAAGAAACAGGAGTAACCCCCAAATTAGCTGGTATTCTTGTTGGTAACGATCCCGCTTCAGAATTATACTTAAACATTAAAAGAAGAACTTGTGCTGAGATTGGTATTGACTCAATTTTAGTAAACCTAAAACAAAATATTTCAAAAAATGCTTTATTAAATGAAATCGAAGAATTAAATGAAGACAATTCAATACATGGGATAATTTTACAATTACCTCTACCAAAAGAATTAAAAACTTTTACTAATGAATTTATTGAAAGAATTAATCCTATTAAAGATGTAGATGGGCTTCATCCTGTAAATAGGGGCAAATTGTTTGACTATAACGAAAATCTGGTTCCGTGCACTCCTAAAGGGATTATAGCACTTTTAGAGTACTATAATGTAGAAATCGAAGGAAAATATGCTGTAATAATCAACCGATCAAACTTAGTTGGAAAACCATTATTTTTTATGCTTTTAAAGCGAAACGCAACAGTATCAATCTGTCATACCTCAACAAGAAATATTAATAATTTCATCAAGAATGCAGAAATTTTAATAACAGCAGTAGGCCAACCAAACTTTATAACTAAAGAAAAAATAAAAGAAGGTGTAATTATAATAGATGTGGGGACAAACAGAGTTAATGGAAAAACATGTGGAGATGTTGATTATCACGGTGTTTTTGATAAGTGTTCTTGGATTACTCCAAATCCTGGAGGTGTAGGTCCGATGACAGTAAGCTTTCTACTTCAAAATACATTCTATGTCTATAGAAACCAAATGAAGTTGTAATCATCAAATTCAATTTAAAATAAATAAAAAAAATCCAAAATCTAATAAAAAATTCATAAAGTGAAATTATTAAAATACTTACAACCTAATAAGGTTAGAATTAAAATTTGACTTAAAATTAAAAATGGCTATCTTGGAACTTGGTATAAATTTAGGTGTACGGAATCTTCTAAACATAAAGTATTATGATACCGATACGGGAGTAGGGTTAGATCCCGAATTAAGAGCAGGATTTCTCTCTGCTCTAGAAAGTTTCACTTCGGAAGTATTTGGAGATGATATTAATGTTATATCCTTAGCCTCTTTTAAATTAGTTTGTTATTGCGATTTAATTTCTTTACCAAACGATGAATCGAATAAGCAACCTTTAATTTCCTTTGCTATAACTGAAAAAAATACAGAATCGGGGGTAGTGAAAAAGCATTTGAGTGAAATTAATTCCCATTTTCTTAACAGATACTCTCTTAACGATATTTTTTCGAAAAAAGAAAAATTTTTCAAGCAATTTGAAGAAAGAATTGATAAAATTATAGGAGATTTAAAACTAAAAACAGAAGATAGATTCCGTTCAATTTTTTGATCCTAACATATAATTTAAGAGAGGTCTTTTTTAGTGAGTTCAAATATAGGACCAGAAGCGCAACTAGCATATCAAAAGTATTTGGATGCCGCTAGTATTGATGAAAAGATTAAGCGTTTAGAAGAATTCCTATCTTTAGTTCCTAAACATAAAGCTACAGAAAAAATAGTTGCGTTAAACAAATCACGACTTGCAAAACTAAAAAGAGAGCAAGAAACACAAAAATCTCGCGCTAAATCTATGGGTAAGCAAGTTAGTCCTTTCTCAATAAAAAAAGAAGGCATCCAACTGATTCTAATAAGTGATTATTATTCTCCTGGTGTAGGTAAAACTTCCCTTTTAAATTTATTAACAGGGGCGGCAAAAGAAAATATTGGTAAATTTACCTCTCTTCCTGAAATTGGTATTTATGAATATGAAAAAGTTCGGTATCAAATAGTTGATATGCCTGCTATCAGAGAGGGAGCTACAAGTGGAATTGGAAACGGTAAGGAAATAATATCTCAATTAAGAGCTTGCGATTTAATATGTTTTTGCGTAGATTTATCGCGAAATTATAAAGAGCAAATGGATTTGCTTTTAACGGAATTATACGAATCCCATGTACGACTAAATATTCCACCACCTCCAATAACAATTGAAAAAACGGGTTCTAATAAGATTCAAATCTTTTATTTAACAAGTGAAGCCAAGGAGAATGATAACATTGAAGAATTGACTGAGAAAATTAGAGAAATAACTCATGCAGGAGGTATAAGGAATGGTATTGTTAAAGTTTTCGGGAAAATAACTCTTGAACAAGTTGTTGATGCTCTAAATCCCTCCATGGCATATAAGAAAGCAATTATCTTAGGAACCAAGGGAGACTTATCTCTTACAAAAAATTCTTTTTATGACCTAAAGGATTGTTATTCAGATCAATTTCCATTAGTAATTGGAACGAGTGCATTAAAAAAGGAGATTCCTAATGATTTTGGCAAAATTGTGTTAACTTTTCTAAGAAAAATAAAAATATATACAATGCATAAGGGTGTTGTTGCTGAAAAACCATTAATAATGGATTGCAATATTAATCAACCAACAATTCGAGATGTAGCCATAAAAATACATCGAAGTTTCTATGAATCCTTTGATCATGCAACGGTTATCCGAAAGGAGGATAAGCAAGAAAAGAAAAAGGTTGGTTTAGATTACGAACTAAAAGAAAATGATATAATAGAACTACATACAAAATGAAAATTAAAACAAATAAAACTCGTCTTCAATACAATCTGGAAAATTTCATAAAGATCTAATATTTTCTATAATGTTGGGAAACTCTAAAATTTCCTTCTCATAATCCGAATCTAAATTAGAGATTCCTTTTGATATATTTAATATACTTTCAAAAGAATAAATAAGATTTTCTAAATAATCTGTGAGATCTCCCTTGTAGATTAAGATTTTTAGCTCCTCTTCGAGATATTCGCTAATTTCTTTAATTGAGAGTTTTTTTTCAATCCGTAAACTTAGTATTATCCTCTCTAAATTAATTCTTCCACATTCACAATAAGGTTTATCCTTACAATCGCAATTGAAAATTTCTTCGGTCCACTTTACAACATATTTTATAAATTCATCTGAAAAGGATTTTCTCTTTTTAACATAGTTTGCATCCATAAGAGAAAGAACACTTGCGCTAAACAAGTTATTTGAAGAATACTTCGCTGCTCTGTGCTTTGACAGATCTGCAACAACTTTCTTGGTTAAATATACATTTTTTAGTGCTTTTAACTCAAGAACGATATCAATAATCTTTTTATTTTTATTTTTAAGAATTTCTACAATTTCAAGGCTTTTTTCAACAGTTAGGAAAGATTTTGCGATAGATTGGCCTAAATATGTGGATTTATATTTATAACTGTTCTGCAAAATTATAAGCTGGAAATTTATTAGTTTTTTTAAGAATTCTTCTAAGTTGTAATTGGAATTTATTAAATAATCTTTAAATTTATAGACAGTTTCTCTTACAATACCTTCATTAAACATAGAGATAAAAGCGAGCAGTTCAGTTAGAGATTTATCCTCATCAAACTGTAATTCATAATCCTTAATTTTCCCATTAAGCAAATTTATGGCAACATTTTCTTCGGTTACCATTGTTCTAGGGGAATATATCTTCCCAGGTTCAATAAGAAGGTATGCTAATCCAATATCGTGTTTTTTTAACCTTCCAGCTCTTCCTAACATTTGCTCGAATTCAGCAACCGTTAATAAGTTAATCCCCATTGCTAATGATTCAAAAATCACTTGTTTAGCAGGTAAATCAACACCAGCGGCTAATGCTGCAGTTGCTACGACTGCAGAAATAGTTTGATTCTGAAATTCCTTCTCGATTATCATCCTTTCTTCATTAGTTAATCCAGAATGGTAAGATTTTACTCTCAATCCTTTATTTTGCAAATAAATTGTCAGGGATTCGCACTTTTTTCTAGAATTTGTAAATATAATAGATTGTCCTTTAAATCCATAAGTAGAAGTTTCTGAGTAAGCAGCTCGCACTAATTTAGTTATACTTTTAAGCTTTATTGCTTCATTTAAACATAATATTAAATGTCTTTCGATTGGGACGGGTCTATTATTGTAGTTAATTAAAACACAATCTAATCTTTTAGCTAATGTTTTTGGTTCTCCTATTGTAGCACTCAGATAAAGATATTGAACCTCATTAAATATTGATTTTAATCGTGCGATCATCCCATCTAAGATAAATCCACGTTCTTGATCACTCAAAGTTTGAATTTCATCAACAACTATTGTTCCAATGAATCCTAATTTTACTTTATTGCCGCTTCTTAAAATAAAGTCAATAGCTTCATAAGTAGCTATAATTATATCTGCGTCTTCTAATTCTTCTAAATCTTCCGTTTCTTTTTTATCTAAAATAGACTCTCCGATTCTTTTTATTATTTTCAAATTTAGTGTTTTATACTTTTCTTTAAATTCTTCCGTTCTTAAACTTGCCAACGCTCTAATTGGGACTAGATAAAGCATTTTATGTTTATCTTTCAGAATTCTTGATATTCCTGCCAGTTCACCTATTAAAGTTTTACCTGCTGATGTTGGAGCCATAACTAATTGATTTTTTTGCTCATCTAATAATCCTGATTCTATTGAGATTGCTTGTATTGGTAATAATGTCGAAATTTTTAGTCTTTTTAGGAGTATCTTGAATTCTTTGGGCATTTTTAGATTATCAATCGCATAATTAAGATACTTCTTACTTATAGGTGGATTTTTTTCGATGTCATAAAGTGTCATTTCTTTGTTTTTAACTGGATTAAAATCAATCTTAAAAGAGTTTAGTATTCTATTCAGATCTCGAAATTTTAAAATTAAGTGATTAAAAAAATTTTTAAGTTTTGGATTTAGTTTACCAGAAGAAATAAGTCCTGCCACTTGTGCTTGCTTTACTATCACATCTAATGCACAATTAGAGCACACATATTCATTTCTTAACGATTTTATCTTGAGATTTTCACTTAAAATTGTAAATTTTTTGTTATCTAGGCAGGATTTGCAAAAATCCATACTTATGATCTTATTTTCATCATATTGAAGATTCTTGAGCATTTCT
>JBHLLM010000040.1:0-12502 GCA_048885575.1 Candidatus Hermodarchaeota archaeon | reverse complement strand
GGAGCGTTAATTTCCTTTAGATTCTCCCAACTATCTAATTGTTCAAGCAAAATATCGTGTTCATTTGAGATTTTCCTAGCTAATAGGGAAAGTCCATACTTTTCTGTAATTTCCTGTCCTTTAGTTAATAATTTTCGAGCTTCTTCTAAATTCAATGAGATTAATGATAATTTCGCTTGTAGAAGGTAAGTTTCACCCAAAACCCAAAAAGAATGGGATTTATCAGATAAATCTAATAGTTGTGTAATTAGAGGTTTGAGCTCCTCTAAGACTTCTACTTCATTAGTTATTTGTAATTCAGTTATGAGCAATTCACATAAGTTAAGTAATACTTCTATATTTGTTTCATAATCTAAACCCCCATCTTCAAGGAGCTGCTTTAATATTTCTTCAGCTTTACCCCGATTGAGAGCTCGGGAGCTAGTTTTCAATAGTGAAGCCTTATCAAGAAGATACATCGAATTCACTTTTTTGTCTTTGAACTGACTGTTCAATTGCTCAAAATCAAGAAGATAATTTTGTGCTCGTTCAAACTCTCCCATATCAATTAATATTTGAATTAAATAGTGGTGATTAAAAACATTAAGGATTCCAAACTCGCGAGATAGTGGCATAGATTGTTCTATGCATTCTAAAGCACGATTTAATTCTCCTTTCATTTTATGACTTAAAGCTAAACTGTTGAAAACCATAGCTATGATAAGTTCATTGTTAAATTCCATTAAAAGTTCTAAACTATGCTCGTAAAATTTAATGCTACGATTTAATTCCCCTTTCAATGCAAAACACGCTCCCAGAGAGTTAAGAACTCTTGCTTTCATGAACTTGTTGTCAAGCTTAATATAAGACGTCAAGCTCTGCTCAAAAAGCATAATAGCACGATCCAAATCACCTTTAAGACTATGTAGCATTGCCATAGAATAAAGAATTCCCCCTATGCACAATTTATTGCCACTTTCCTCGGCAAAAACTATACCTCGCTCCAAGTATGTTAAAGCACGGTCAAAATCACCTTTTCGATTCATAAATACATTTGCCATTCCGTAAAGGGACCAGGCAATATCACGTTTTGCACCAAGTTCTTCTCGCAATGATAAACTGAGCTCAAATTGCTTTAGTGCTTTTTCAGTATCTAATTTTTGATCATAAACCCATCCTTTCTGAAGTGCTATATACGCTTTTCTTTGCTTGTACTCTGCTGGTAATTCTTGCGTTAAAGTATTTAGAAGTATTTCTCCCTGTTTAATGATATCGTGGGCTTTATCAGTTTCACCAAGGCATAATAGAGCATAGGCCTTTTCTAATAAGATATCAACTGATACGAGGTTTTTCCCTAATTTTAAACTCTCTTTATATGTTTCTTCGGCAAGTTTGATAATATCTTCATGTAAACCTCGCTCACCTAAGAGCTCACACTTGAGGAGATGACATAAAACCATATCGTAAAGAGTGTGCCCTCCTTTTTCCTCGAAAGTCTTAATTATTTGGTCTGCTTCATCGAGTCTACTTACATCAATGAGTTTTCTTGCCTGAATAAGTTCCTTAGATTCTGAATGGATCGTATTTTCATCCATATAAAATCAATCTTGGAAAAACTTGGATTCTAACTTCTAATCTACAAGTTATATATTAAGTTAAAAACCATTATAAAAGTGATTATATTATCAATAATAGATTTGAATTTCAATATAGAAAAGAAGTGTGAAAAATGGAAATTGTGGATACTTATTGTGAAGCGTTTGAGGGATTAGTAGTTCAATTAATGGTCACTGCTCAAGATGCAGGATTCTTAACTCGTGCCGTAAATGCATTTACTGCGCTTCCTTCAACTGTTTTCGGAGATGCAGAAGGAGGTATTGTTCGGTGGCTTTCAGAAAAAGAAACTATTGATGGGAGACTAGGGGCAATTGTTCAACTGTGGGTGACAGGAACGAGTAAGAAAGCTATAGTTAAATTCTACGAACAACTTGGTCGTCGAATGAGACAAGGTATTCTCGTTGTTCCTACAACAGCAGTATACGATTATTATCCAGAATCATCTAAGTTAAAATTTAATATGATGAACAATGTTGGTCATTGTGGGGACGGGTACGAGTGGATTGTTGAAAAATTTAATCGAAAGCTCATTAATGTCCCAATTATGATGGGATACGATTTTCTAATTGAAGAAGACCTCACCTACGCTAAAGGTGTTATGGGGGGAAATCTTTGGTTATTTTGTGACTCTGTTGACTCTGGAATTAAAATTGGAAGAGAAAGTGTTAAAATTTTAGCTGAGATCGATGATGTTTGTACAACTTTTGATGTATGTTCAGCAGGATCAAAGCCTGTTCCTTTTGATGCTAAATATCCCGAAATAGGTCCATCAACTAATCACCGTTTCTGCCCTACACTTAAAGATAAGTTATCTCCAAACGAATTTCAAGTTCCTACAGGAGTAAACTCAATTCCGGAAATAGTGTTTAATGGGCTCCAACTTGAGGATATAAAATTGGCTATGCAAAAAACTATAGAAGGCATATCTGATATGGATGGATTACTTAAAATTTCTGCCGGGAATTACGGAGGAAAATTAGGTAAATATAAGATATATTTACGAGACTTAGGTTTGAAAAAAAGTTACTTTATCTAGATTTAATTTATCTTCTTGTAGGTTAATGTTTTATCTTTAACAGGTTCAATCTCTCCAGTTTTAACATAGTTATAAAACTTTGGATATTTTTCATAAAAAACTTTTTCGATCACATCAAGGGGTAAATCTGCGTGTATTCCTCGATCTAAGAGATATTCTCCAAATTTTCTACCTTCATTATCGTAAGAAGGAAATACCGCATCGTTCTCGCCGTCAAATTCAACCATAGGAATAAACCCTCCCTTAATCGCAGTTGCTTGATCAAATGAAGGAGTCAATTTCACCCATTTATCATTAAGGTAAAATTCGCTATATCCATGATAATACATAACATTTGTTTCCATAAAATCTATAATTTTTTGAGAAATTTTGTGATTTATCAGGTCGACTAAGTGAATACGCGCGGGGATTCTAACTGCTCTAGCGAAAGATGATAACAAGACAGATTTTGAAACGCAGAAACCATTTTTTCGCCTTAAAGTTACACTTGCTTTAAAGTTTGCTTTGATAGATGGAATGTATGTGTGCATATTATATTTAATTTGATCCCTAACCCAATAAAAAAGTGCTATTGCTTTTTCCTTTTCAGTTTCTAAACCTTCGGTAATTTCGAAAGCTTTATCTCGGACGAATTTTTTATTAAAATCGAAAAACTCAGTAGGTTGTAGATATTTATCAAAATTCCCCATGATTGTGATAAATTTTTGTTATTTTTGAATATTACTATTCAAGGAAGCTTTTTAAAAAAAGAAAATTGAAAAAAAGCAGTTAGATTTTTCCTGCAATTAAATCAATTATGTCTATTACAGTAATTTTATTCTGAATCTCTGTTCCCATTTCTTTATATGCAGATTCAAAATTATTTATACAAAATGGACAGCTCGTAGTTAAAATTTGTGCACCCGTTTCTATTGCTTCTTTAATTCTTTCTTTTGAAATGTCAAGAGCTAAGTCAGGAAACTCACTTTTTACACCTCCTCCGGCTCCACAGCACCACGCATTATTACGATTTCTTTTCATTTCTATTAATTCTAATCCCGGTATTTTAAGTAGAGCTTCTCTAGGTATCTCGTAAAGTTTCATATGCCTTCCTAAATGACAGGGATCGTGCCATGTTACTTTATCCGAACCTTCAACAGCTTTAAACGGTATTTCGCTTTTATTTAACATTTCTACTAATATTTCTGTTATGTGTTTTACTTCAAACGGTAATTCTTCACCTATCAATTCTGGATAATCTTTTTTCCATGTTCTATAACAACCCGCACATGTCGTAAAAATTGTTTTAGCCCCCATATTCCTAAAAACATCTATATTATGTTTAACAATATCAGTAAGAGAGCTTTGGTCTCCAATTCTCAAAGCTACAGAACCACAACACCACTCATCTTTCGACATGGCAATTTTTTTTCCTGCGGCTTTTAGTATTTTCATCATGCTTTTTAAAGTATTTACTTGTCTTAAAGGCATTGTACATCCTCCAAAAAATACTAATTCACCTTTATCCTTGATCTCCGGAAATTCAGCTATCCACTCGAATTTTTTTGCTTCATCTTCACCATAAGGATTTCTCATGGTAGCATTGTTCATATAGTCTATTAGTTTACCATGTTTATCAAGAGGAGCAAAACCAGCTTCGATCAAATCTTGCCGTAACGCTTCCCATACTTTCACATGGTCTATCCATTTAGAAGTATTAAGAACTATGTGTTCGCTTTGAGACATATGACACACTTCGGTGCAATTACCACATTCCGAGCATTGGTAGACGAAATCTGCTAACTCCCTCGAAAGAGGGATTTGACCGAGCAATAAACTTCTTAGGACATTCATTCTTCCACGAGAAAAATATATCTCAAAACCTTCGTCCCCTTTAGCTTCCTTAACAGGACAGGTTAAATATCTATTCACTGCTGGTCTAATGGCGTACCCACAGTCACCACAACCCATACAGCTCATAATAGCTTTCCATTCGTTCTTTAAATGTTTTAGGTCACTCATATTTTTATTTCCCCCAAAAATTAAATTTTCCTCTACTCAAAATCATCTTTGGATCTACCATTTGTTTAATTGATTTCATAAAATTATAATATTGTTCTGGATAGGCGCCCATGTCAACCATCAATCTTGACATGTAATCCCCCATCATATACCATTGGATTCCGTGTTTATTTACCCTTTCTAATAACGATTTCCATAATTTAAAATTAGTCTCCCTAATAATTTTATAACTATCACCGTTGTAATAGCTCCAAAAGCTCGTGAACCCACACGTAATTTCTACATTATTGCCATCTACTAAAAGTACTGGACCACTACCAATAACTGGTCTAATTTGGGTAATATTGAATATTTTTTGCATATCTTCGTTATGTTCTATATCCCACTGATCAATATCGTCTAAAATTGTGGGATAAGCATTAATCGGAGAAAAACACTCGGCGGATAATGCTTGCATTGAGGGATATATACCCCATAAATTATGATAAAACAGCCAGTGTCCTTGTTCAGCGTAATGCCATTTGGCTATATTACCTTCAGAAATTTCAGAACCTAATTCTTCCGTTTTATTGTTTAGCATTATTTCGTCTAGTTGTTTTACTTTCTGTTCTAATTCTAAGTCAGAATTTGCTTCAATCGTATAAAAGATTAACCCCCGCTTTTTTTTTAAAGTTTCCCAAAAAGGAAACATACCTTCTTGACAGCCCAACCTAACAATGAGATCCATTAAGTACATTACATCGTATACATCAATTCCCTTCTGCCTAATCTCATTCATAATTTTCGCTGAGATTGCTCTCTCTTTCCTAGGTAATTGAAAGGTCTTATAGGCTGCAAAAGGTGGTTTTGGAAAAACTTGCAATGAAACTTTTGTTTTTATTCCAAATATCCCGTTATCGCCACAAAACAGACCTGCTAAGTCCGGACCATTGCCGAATCTATTAAAAGGATACTTAGAATATTTATTAGCTTGAGAACCTGTATTTATAATTTCACCCGTTGGTAAAACAACTTCTAAAGCGACTAATTGGTTTGTGCACGCACCGTATTTAGCGCATCCTCCACCACCTACAGAATGATGGGAAATTCCCCCACCCACTGCTGCTGTCATGCCAGAACCAGGGCCCATACATCCTGTATATAGTCCAAAATGGCACAAATATTCGTTTAATTTCCCCCACGAGATTCCTGCTTCGACTGTGACGATTAGATTATCTTGGTCTAATTTGATAACCCGATTCATTCTTTTAGTTTCCAATACGATTCCACCATCTCCAATTGGTTTACTACCACCAAATTCACAATCTCCGCCTCCGCGTGGGATAACCGGTATATCTTCCTCGTTCGCAATTTTAAGTATTTCTGAGATTTCTTGAGCGTCTTTAGGTCTAATGACTATATCAGGTACTCCTTGCAAAACGAGATCCACATTTCTTGAATACGCATGTCGGACATAAAGGCTATTGGAAATATATTTCTCTTTGACTACTTTTTCTAATTTTTGATATACTTCAGACAGTTTTATCACCCCAAAAATTAAATTTTCCTCTACTCAAAATAAATCGCGGATCTAACGCTTTTTTGATTGAACTTAAGAATTGTAAGTACTCTGGTTGAAACGCTCCAATTTCGACTAATAACCTACTTAAGATATCTCCTAACATGTACCAAGTCACTCCATGTTTAGTTATTCTTTCGAGTAGCGATTTCCATAGTTTGAGATTTAATTCTTCGATAATTTCGTAATTTTTTCCATTGATATAGCTTTCGAAGCTTGTAACTCCGGTTGTTAATTCAACATTATGATCTCCGATCAGAATTATTGGCCCAGACCCACTAATAGGTCGCATTCCTGAAATTTCAAGAATCTTTTCCATATCATCAGAGTGTTCTAAATCCCAAAGTTCTACATCTTTTAAAATCTCGGGATAAGTGGAAATAGGTGTGTGGCATTCTGCATCTATGGCTGTAAAACCCGGAATTAAACCCCATAAATTATGTGCAATTAACCAGTGTCCCTGTTCTTCATAGTGCCATTTTGCTATGTTCCCGTCTGCAATTTCTGGACCTAGTTCTTCCGCGTTGTTTTGAAGAAAAATCTTATCTAACTGATTAACTTTCTCTTCAAGTTCTTTTTCTGAATTAGCTTCTACCGTGTAAAACATTATTCCCCTTTTTCTCTTTAAACTTTCCCATAATGGAAATATTCCTTTTTCTGTTCCCACTCTTACCAGTAAATCCATAAAATACATCGAATCGTATACATCAATCCCTTTAAGCCTCATTTCTGTAAATATCTTTGCTGATATTTCTTCGGATTTTCGAGGCATGAGAAATGTTTTGTAATTTGCAAATGGAGGTTTTGGAAATACTTGTAATGAAACTTGAGTTTTCACTCCAAAAATTCCGTTATCACCGCAAAAAATACTCGCAAAGTCAGGACCGTTTCCAAATCTATTAAAGGGAAATTTAGAATATTTATTTGCTTGCGAACCAGTTTCAATAATTTCTCCAGTCGGTAGAACAACCTCTAAAGAAACTAGTTGATTCGTACACGACCCATATTTAGCACAACCCCCACCTCCAACTGATTGATGAGAAATACCACCTCCAACTGAAGCTGATAGTCCGGATCCTGGTCCTAAACATCCTGTATATAATCCAAAATGGCATAAATAATCATTTAATTTTCCCCAGGATATACCCGCTTCAATGGTAACAATAAGATTTTCTTGATCTAAATTAACTACATCATCCATTCGCTTTAAATCCAATACAATTCCACTATCATCAATGGGCTTGCTGCCACCGAATTCACAGTCTCCGCCTCCGCGAGGTACCACAGCTATATTCTCCTCGTTAGCAATCTTAAGAATTTCAGAAATTTCTTGAGCATCCTTTGGTCTTATTACTATATCAGGAACTCCCTGTAGTACGGGATCTACAACCCTCGAGTACGCATGTCTTACATAAATACTATTTGAGATGTACTTTTTTGAAACTACTTCTTCGAGTTTTTGGTACAATTCTGTCAAGATCTAAATCCTTATTTTTATGGAATAAAATGATATATATTATTAGATAGATTCAACTACTTAAATCTAATCTTATAATATTAGAAATTTTTGTAGAAATGAAATTTGGAAAAAAATACATCGCCATTACGGCTGTTGTTATCCTTTTAATTATACCAATTTTTTTTGGTATTTACATTGATTTTTTAATAGTACGCTTTTTTTCTTTAGAAGTAGTGTTATTGTTTTTAGTTGGTTTTGTATTTCTATTAGGATTAGGAAAAATTATAGAAGTTCTTTTGTATAACGATAGGAGCAGAGAAAAAATGAAACAAAACGATGTTGTTAATGGCTTATTGAATGAAAAAAATATAATTGTGCTGTTAGTTTTCTTTACTTTAATAATGATAATGGAAGAATTAATTTTTCGTTATTATCTTATAGGATTATTATTAAACCAATTAATGATAGGTATAATGTTTTCTATTATTCTCTCGAGCATAATCTTTTCTATATCTCATATTCATATTTGGTTTAGATATAGGGATATTAGGATTACGGTTTCTTATTTCATTTCCTCTTTTCTATTAGGAATTTATAACGCTTTTGCTCTCTTAACTCTTGGTATATTTGCGTGTATAATTATTCATACTGTATTAGTTTTTGTTTCATATTACAATCTTTATAAAAAACTTTCTTAACAATCTCAAATTATTGGTTTTATTATTCCTTCATTTATTATTCGTTGAAATTATGAAGTTATATTTCCGAGATTTAACAAAAGAGGATATTCCAGCAATTTTGGAAATCAGTAAAGATATATGGGGGGGAGAAGATTACATTCCTGATGTTATTGAGAGATGGTTAATTGATAAAGATAATTTGATTTACGGTACCTTTCTTGATGAGAAAATGAAGGAATTAGTTGGATTTGGACGAGTAAAGATGTTTTCTAATGGCGCAGCTTGGCTAGAGGGAGGTCGAGTGAAGGTTTCTCATCAAAAAAAAGGAATTGGACGTGAACAACTGAAATATGCTATTGATTACGCAATTAAAGTAGGAGCTCGAGTCGCTCAATACGATACATCTTCAAGAAATTTTGGCTCTCTCTCCTTGGCGAAATTTCATGGGTTTAAGGAAAAGAAGAGGATGGAAGTTTTAGAGTGCTATATCAGCGAGTTAGAATTAAACAAGTATGATTCCTCTGATATACAAAAAATATCTGTCGAAGAAGCAAGGGAAATTTATAAAAAAATGGATATCGGTTTGGGGGATGAAGTCAATATTGGTTGGTCGTATACACCTTTAACCAATTTAGAAGATAAAAATTCTATATGGCTAAAAAATTCGGATGCAATTTTACAAAAAATAGATATTACGAGTCGATCCTTGCCTGAAAAACCAAGAGAAAATGAGGTATGGATAGTAGTATATGGTGATCCTGAAGCAGCTTCTCAATTAATATCTTATACGGTTGATCACGAACTTAATAAATATGAGATCAATATCATTGCAGTCTATTGCCAAACTGAAGCTTTAAAGCACATAAAAGAAATGGGGTTTAAAAATCCACATTGGGAAGATAAAGACGAACCCATCGCAGTTGTTCTCTTTGAGAAAAAGCTTAGATCATAAAAGATGAAAAAAAATTTTATTATTAAATATAAGACTCAAAATGCTCTAACCCTTTACTTTCTTAGCCAATTGAACGCCTATTGGGATTAACTCTTTGGTATCCATTGCTGGTTCAACTTTAAAGAATTTGAAAATTCCTGGCTTAGCAATTCGCCATGCGTTAACATTATTCATTAAAGCTTCAACGCTTTCTGCTTCTGAAACTGAAATACCCCATAATCCTGGGGTCATATACCACGCAAGAGTTTCAACTCCCTCAGCGGGGTACAATTTTCTTTTCATAAGGTCTATTCCGACTTCCGCTAATTCAGATGGATCAAATTCTGGATTAAGTTCAAAATATGTTATAAATCTCATAATTTTTTCATCATAATATTGTTTTAATTAGATTTCATTGATGTAGTTTTTTAATTACATCTATTCAAAGCTAATTTGAATAATTATTTAAATTTTATAGTGCTGGAGAAAATTCTTTAGTAAAAAGAAAGAATAAAAATAAAAATGGGGAAAAAAATTAGTATTGTTATACTTCAGCTTCAGTAGATTTATATCCTTTTCCACAATAAACACAGTAAGCAATTCCATTTACTTTTAACTGCTCGATCATTCTTTCTGTGTATTGGCTTCCACATTCACTGCAAAATACAGCGTCTGGTAGGACTATTTGAATTTCTTTTTGTGAGGGTACAATAATTTCCTTTTCTTCATAAGATTCTTGAGGAGGTTCTGATTGCTCGCAGCATTTTTTATCAGAAGGGGCTTTCACAGGTCTAGGTTTTCCCGAGATTGCATAATAAATTTCTTCAAAAAGTTTGTAAATTCCAACAAAAATTCCTTTGATTAGTAAGTAGGTCCCTTTTAGGATGTAGTAGATTAAATATGCGGTTCCTTTTAGAACATAATAGACAATTATTACTGCGAGAACGATGGCAGCTACAGCTCCAATAATTAATAGAACCTGAGCATAAATAGGCATTCCTAAAAACCATGTAATGAACTCTTTCCAATAGTGTAATGCTTGTTCTCCAATTTGTTCCCAATCAACCATTAATAATCACTTCTTATTATATTATTTTTTATGTTTTTTTTTTAATTAAAAAGAGTTTGAAGTTGATTATAAAAAAAATGGAGTCCAGTTTTTAGAATTAATCAAAAAAAGAATAGAGTTAAAAAAGCAAATGAACATTAATTTTCGGTCTTTTTATTTACAATTTTATTTGATTGACCAAATTCGTGCATATATTTAAAAGCCTTTAATGCGTGGCTTATCTGCGCCATTATTGGAATTTTATATTTATAGGAATGTTTTAAAAAGTATTCAACGACCCAACGGGAACCAAAAACGCAGGTAATAATGGGTTTTTTCAGCTTAATTGATAGATTTCTCATTTCCCTCAAGTGTGGTGTTATGGGTAAGGAAAAGTCCTTTATAGGTTGTTGAGGGACTGCGAAAATGTGTAATAAAGCATCAACATTTTCATCTTTTAGTATTGCTTTTAAAGATTGACTAAAAGTCATAAATAGCGAAGGTCCCAAGTCGACAGGATTCTTCAAAGAAGTCCAATTAGGTGAGATAGATTTCAATTCTTGCATGGTTACATCATTTAGAACAGCAAGATTTAGACCTAATCTTTCAATTTCGTCGCATGCTAGTATTCCTAAACTTCCAGAGGAGGTGATAATTGCGATGTTCTTTCCTTTAGGTAATGGTTGAGTGGCAAAAACTTGAGCGATATTAAACATCTCGTAAAAATTATTTACACGATAAATGCCAGAATATTGTTTGAAAATTGTCTCGTAAATTTTATCGTTTCCCGCGATAGAGCCGGTGTGACTCTTTATCGCTTCGGAACCAATCTCGCTGCGACCGTTTTTTAGAATTAAAACAGGTTTAGTCAATTTTCTTAATATTTCGATTAACTCAGGTCCTCGTTTTACGCCCTCTAAATAGACGGTTATTACATTTGTATTCTTATCTTTTTCAAGATATTCCAGCATATCAATCTCATCAACATCAACTTTATTTCCAAGAGTAATAGTTTTTGAAAAACCAATTCCCTGACTAGCTGACCATTCAACAAAAATATTTCCTAGTACCCCTGACTGTGCGATGACAGATATAGTCCCATCTTCTATAGATTGATTAAAATCTACTTCTGCGGTTGTGAATTTGTTGTCAAAATTAGTAACACCTACACAATTAGGCCCAATTATTCTTACATTCGAATTTTGAACAATTGTCTCTATTTCGTTTTGAATTTTAATAAATTTTTCAATACCTGTCTCAGCAAAGCCTGCAGTTTCTATAATGATCCCTTTAACCCCTTTTTTGACTGATTCTTTCACTACCTCAAGCACTTGTTCATTGTTTACAACAATTATCGCCAATTCGATCTCGTCCGGGATATCATTAATGCTTTTGAAAACTTTATGACCAAAAATAACATCTTTGTTGATATTTACTGGATATGTTTTAAAATTAGAATTTAGCAAATAATTTGTCATAGTGTAACCAAACTTAAAAGACTCTGAAGCACCGATTATAGCAATGGATTTAGGGTTAAAGAAAACATCCATATCAGTTTTTTGATTAATCATAATTTAGCTTATTTCTTTAAAAAGAATATATGAAGGAGTATTATTTATTGAACTTAAAATTTAGTTTTAAAGCTTGGAACTACATTTTTTTTTGAAATTAGAGGTATTTATATTCTAGGATGTAGACAAATTGTAAGACGAAAAAAACCATAGTTTTGGAAATTCTGATGCAAACTATCGCAATTACGAGGTATATTGAGGTAATATGTCCAGTTTGTAATGCTAAGAAGGTAATTCAAATTCCCAAATCTATTGTAAATCAAGCATCTCAACTAACTACTATCTCAGTTCCTCAAGATAAAGTATGCCAACATCATTTTCAATTATTTATAGACAAAAATTTCTCAATTCGTGGTTATCAGAAGGTAGATTATCAAATAAACCTAGAAGATATCAAAAAGGATATAACATTTTTACCTAACTATAAAGATCATTTTATCAATAGCTTAGATCTTTACCAATCTATTAAATTAGAAGCTGATATTACCAAAAGTAACCTGAAAAAAGCGAATAATGAGAGTAAGATAAGCCATTTCGAAGAAACATTTGATAAGAAAAATAAAATGACTTTAGAAGTAATTTACGAAGAATTTTGGGAATTTATCGATGATAATAATGAAAT
>JBHLLM010000039.1:0-12877 GCA_048885575.1 Candidatus Hermodarchaeota archaeon | reverse complement strand
CCGTTAATAATTGGAGTAACTTTAGTATCAATTGGTACGGATATATCTGAAATTTTCAATTCGATAATCTCTTGTTCCTTAGGTCACGGAGATATTGATGTAGGAGATTCTGTTGGCTCAGATCTTACCCAACTGACCTTAATCTTTGGAATTTTGCCAATAGTATGCGGTGCATTTCATATTAAACGAAGAGACATCATAATTCTAGGTTCATGTGAAGTTTTATCTCTCATTGTGATATTTTCAATTGTTGAAAAAGGATTTATCACTCGTTTAAACGCAATTTTCATGGTTTTCAGCCTCATAATTTACTTTTGGTTGATTTATAACTCCAATAAGGAGAGCATCCATCATAGAATAGAAAAATTAGAAATAAGTCAACCAACTAAGAAAAAAACTTATCATTTTTCTCTTGCTGTTATTGGTTTTGTTGGTGTAACTATTAGTTCGTATGCTATAGTACAATCTATAATTTACATATCTCAAACTATAAACATCCATGAGTATATTATTAGTTTCGTTGTTCTAGCCGTCGGAACATCGCTTCCAGAGCTCGTAGTAGATATTAACGCGCTTAGATGCGGTCAACATTCTATAGCTATTGGTGATATTGTCGGTTCCTGTATTGTTGATTCTACACTATCTATTGGCATCGGTCAAATTATGTTCCCTACAAGTGTCACAAAGGAATATGTTCTTCCAACAGTGTTATATACACTTATCGCTAGTATAATTGTTATTGTTACTATAGCATTAAGACAGAAAATGGACAAAAAGGTGGGAGTTTTCTTTATATCTCTCTATTTAATTGCTTATATTTTGATTTTTAATATAGTAGTTTAATCTAAAACATTTTTAAGAAAATAATTACTCGGGAAGGTAAAATTTACATATTGTGCATTGTTTCGCTTTTAAACGTCTTTCAGGTCCTAGAATGATATATTTACTTTTCATCGATCCTCCACACTTTGGACAATTCTTAACAAAATTCTCTTTTATTGAATTTAAGACTAATTGAATATTCTTTTCTAATTTCAATAAATTATTTGCATTCTCAATTATTTTTTTTGCGGAAATTATACCAATTCCCTTAATCCAAGCTAAATCTTCTGGTTTAGCCCGAGCAATCTCTTCAATGGATTTAACTCCCGCTTTATTGAGGTTTATAGCAGCGATAGGTCCAATTCCACTGACCCGTTCGAGCTCATTCGACATAAAAAACACTTGAATCTATAAATTCTGATTGAGATTGGCAAATAATACTTTTTGAATGGATTAAAATGAATTTTATCCTTCAATTATTTTGAAATTATGATATTATAATAATTAATGGTAATTCTAAAAGATAAAATTTTATATCATAAAAAAAAGAAAAAATTAATTTAAAAATTATTTTTCTATTTGCTTTCCAACTCCATAATACATTAATAAGCCACCTAAAATGTCTAATACTAAACCTATCCCGGGCAATATTAATCTAAAAGTTGGTTCGGCTAAGGTATTAGAAAGGAAGATTAGATACATAAATGTCATAAGAGCTATGAATCCAAATATGAAGAATTTCCACTTCTTCTTCAATTTTTCATCCTCAAATTTCAGGTAAATTTTTATCGAGAAATATAATGCCGGTATTGTAGCGAAACATGTTAATATTAACACAACATATACAAAGATTGGAATACTCCAAACGGGGGTCCAAAGAGTTCCAGCATTAATAGTTACGCCGAATCCAGGAATTAACAGAAAAAATCCCATGCAAAGTACTGCAATACCATAAACGATAAGAATTGCTAATTGTTTGCTCGTGGATATGATTTTTTCAGATTTTAATAGAATTAGATCAAAAACTACAATGAATATAGGGGCATAGATCGCTCCAAAATTAGTAAAATAATTAAGGAGTAGTACAATCGATTCGTCGGTTAAAGGTGCATATATGAAATTGATAATAACCCCAACAGAAGGAGATATATAGAGCCCTGCGAAGATTATATTTAATCTTTTTCTATCTCTTAGCAAGATTCTAATCGCCAAGTAAAGAAAAACAACTAATATAACGCCTTGGGCTACATAAACAGTTAAAACTCGAGTAGGTGTTAGTTGAAAATAAACCATAGTATAATCACATTCGTTTTTTAAGATGTTCTTCTTTCATTCGATAATTTAAATTTATCGAATTTTTTTATTGTTATTATTATTAATTGTACTTCTCTTATTTAATTCTAATTTAAACTAGTACGATACGAGATTAAAATATTTAGTACAATTAATTTTGTAAATGAAAATTAGTTGAATATATGGAAAATTTAAAGTTTAAAGTAGAAATTTTTCTAATATTCTTTCCATTCCTGTCCACATCGCCCACAGCGATACTTTTTCCCATATACGCGTGGATAATCACTGATAATCCTGGTCTTATCAGTAGATTCATGAATCATATTTTTATTTTCCTCAGCACATGATGGACAGCGACGGCGACCTTCTGATTTCTCAATTGTGAGAATCTTATCTTCTCCCATATTATCTCATCTCTTAAAAGAAGCATTTTTTAAAATATTCTTTATGTTTGATTATATAATGAAGTCTGTGCATATAAAATCTTCTTAGAAAAATAAATTATCCTATTTTTATGAAGCTTTGGTCTAACCATTTACATATTTATTGAGAGATTGTCATCCATTAATTTATTGTCTTTTTAGTCTTGTTCTTTTAAATAATTCAGGGTTTAGAAATTTCAATTTTAGGTTAATATAATTTAGAATTTGTTTGAATAGATCGTGAATATCTTTCTTTTTATCTTGAATTTTATAACAATAAAGAAAATTAAGTTCTTTGGTTTTTTGGATTAAGTTAAATTCTGTGATGTTTTTCTGATATGGAGGTTCTTTTTGAACAATTAAAAAGGTATCTATACCTACTAAAACAGAAATACCATTAAAGATAAAAAAATTTCGAAAATCCGAATAACTCTGAACTGTATATTTTGATATCGAATTACTATTGTAAAGATTCACCGCTACTATTATAACATCAAAACGTTTAAACTCTTCTCTTCTATTGATTAAATCCTCAAATCCATTAGCTATCGCAATTCTCATTTTTATTTTTATGCCTTCGTTTTGAAGAAAAAATTCATATATTAAGTTTTCTGATGTAAATTTTAATGCTCTTTCTTTTAAATAATCTATAAATATCTCTAAACTTGAATCTTCAGTTCCAATTAACCCCAGATTAATGGATAGTGTAATTTCCCTCAAAGCTTCTATCTTAAAAAAAAATAATTATGGCTCTTAATTTATTAATATAATAAAATAATGCAAATATAAAATATTGATTAAAGTATCTTGATAAAATGCTGATAATTTATTTGCTGTTAATACTAATGGTATTAATCTGGAGCTTTTCGTTTGTTGTTGTGGATATTGCTATGGAATTTATGCCACCAATGTCTCTCGCGTTGACAAGATTTCTTATAGTCTCCTTAGTGTTTATAATTGTTGATATTTTCTTGTTTCTACATCGAAAAATACAAAGTAAAAATATAGAAGCAAAAAAAGAAAAACCTCATTACTCTAAAATTGAATGGTTATTTATCGTTATTGCTAGTTTTTGTGGAATAGCATTTTTTTTTGTTGTTCAATATTCCGCAATACATCTAATTGGACCGTCCTTACCCGCCTTATTCGTTTGCCTTTTATCTCCAGTAGTAATCACTGTTTTAGCTTTAATATTTTTTGGAGAAAAATTAACAACTCTTAAAATATTAGGATTTCTAATTGCTACAATTGGAGGTTTCTTATTAGTAACGGGGGGTGATTTAAGAACCCTTACTCCTGAAACTCCAAATTTCTTAGGATATTTATTTGCTCTCATAACACCTTTGTTGTGGGCTATATATACAATAGCTACAAAAAAGATTTCCAAAGAGAAGTCAAATTTAACTACACTCAAATATATAGCTTTTTTTGGAACTGTGGAATTATTTATTATCGTTTTAATTAACAATGAATTATTAATTTTTATCCAACATTTAGCTAATATCCTTGTTTTAATAACTGGTATATATTTAGGAATTGGTTGTTATATATTTGGGTATTTCATCTGGCAAAAATCTCAAAGGGAACTCAAATCTTCAAAAGGAGCTTCTTTTTTATACATAGAACCTTTTTTAACTCTAATTTTTTCGATACTCTTGAATAGAGCTGAGACTATTCTTGTATGGAATCTTGTAGGCGGTTTTATAGTGTTAGTTGCGGTATTAATAATAAATTACAAATGATCAAAAATTATAAATGAATACTAAAAAATAATTAATTTTATGAGCAAACATTTACTTTTTATTGGAGATAGTATTACTGAAGGAAAATTAGGAATAAATTTTGTGGATATGATTAAACGAAGGTATCCCGATTACAGTTGCCATAACAAAGGAAAAGGGGGAGACACTCTATTAGAAGTTACTGAACGCCTAATTAAAATTCTAAAAGAGGATAGGTATAAATATTTTGTTTTAGTAATAGAAGCTGGTCATAATGATATCCTTTTACCTTATGTTAAACAAAGATGGCCTTTTATGAATATTAAAAAGGTAACTTCTATATCGCAAATAGGTACCCTCCTCGATAAAAACTTAAAAATAATAATATCTCTCACTAAAGCAAAGATAATATTAACCACCTTAAGCTGCATAGGAGAAATTTATAGTTCTCCACTTAATCAAAAAAGAAGAATTATTAACGAGCAAATCAAAGGAGTTGGGTCTAATCATAACACACATATTGCTGATGTGAGTACAATTTTTGACGAAATCATCTTAAATAGCAGTTCAAGCAGTTATCTCATTGATAATCCAATAAATCTTGCAATTGATTATTTTAGGTCTAAAAAATCAAGATGGGCTGATAAAGTGAGTAATAGAAGAAATCTCAACTTGACTATTGATGGAGCGCATCTTAATGGTAAAGGGGCTCAAATTTATTGTAGAGAAATATCTAAAATTTTAGATAATATATTATAATTTAATAAATGAAAATAGAAAAATAAAAACAAATATTATTATAAATGCTTTGAGGTCAGTGATTCTAACTCATTAGCAAGATTTTCATCAATAGGCCTTATGGAACCTTTTTGTATTAATTTCAAAGCTTGTTCTCTTGCTCTTTTTCGAGTAGATTTTGCGCCTGACTCTTTCCACATATCCCGAGATAATCTATCTATAATAGGGCTTGCCATAAACAACTCCTTTCTGAATAATTTTAATGTTGAAGGATGTGAGAGTAATTCCTCCTTATCCTCATAATCTTTTAGGATCTCTGATGCAAAAGGAGCGCCATAATCTTCCACACCCCTTAAAAGTCTTTTTACCATCCCTACAATTTCGTTATCAATTATCAATTTTTCAATACTCTGGGTAGACTCAAAATCTAGCATGCCAGGTCCCGAAACCATATTAACCCCTGCAAGTCCCGCTAAAAGAGCGCCCATCCCTCCTTCGAAACCCGCTTGAGCGTCCGGAACTTTAGAATCGCTTAAACCCATATAAGCGTGGGTAGGCATTTTTAAAAATTTACCCATTTCTACATCTCCTAAATTAATCATCATGGTTTCAATTGCTCCCATTGGGGTAGTTCCTTGTTTCATATCTAGAACTGCGGGTGAACCTCCCCATATCAAGGGAGCACCTGTTTTTGCTAACTGTCCAATTACGACTCCCGCAAGACATTCAGCACAATGTTGTGTTATCGAACCAATTAAACTCATTGGAGCACTAGCACCTGCTAATGGCATAGAAACGAATTCAGAGGGGATCATACTCATTGCAGCGTCTAAAAGAGATTGAGTGGTGAGATCCGACCATTTCAAAGGAGGACTCGGGCAAGCATCGAAGATTGCCAATGGTTTCCTTGCTAATTCATCTTCAGAGAGTCGACAATTTAGCAGTAACTCCTTCATTATTGAAAAACTTTCTTTACGAAAAGTTCCAGTTACAACTGGCTTATAGCAATTTTTTAGCGCTATGAACAGCCTATGCCAATCTTGGGCTTCCTTTGGCACATCTTGATAAATCAAGGCAGTACTTTGAGCCTCAATATACTCTAAATGTTCAACAACTTTTGAAAAATCTACGAAGTCTTTTTTTACTGCGTTTCTAATTTCTCTAGTAGTTTCATCAAGGTATAAAATTGCTGCAGAACCAGGATCAAAATGAACCTCATCGTTCACTAAATTGAGATGCTCTTTTCCCTCTCTATCAAATAACTTAATTTCGTTTGGAACTGTTTTGAGACATTTTTCTACTAAATCAGAAGATATAAAATACCGAGAACCTTCATGAGAAATTCCCTCGTTTTTAAACAACTCCTTAGCGTCTTCATTTTCCAAATAGATACCTAAATTCTCTAAGATCTCTTTAGCTTCAGTATATATCTTATTTTTATGATCTTCATCTAATACTTGGATTTTAGGTCTTAATATTCCCATTTTTGTGTTCACATTCTACTTTTAATTTTTATAATGAATCAATAACTTTTTTGATTTCACGAATCGAATCTGGAGAGGTACCACAACATCCACCGACTACTTTAGCGCCCAATTGAATTATTTCCTTAATATCACTAACAAAATCCTTTATGGGTTGGTCGTAGTGTGCTATATTATTAGAATCAATTCTTGGTTGCCCTGCGTTCGGTTTTGCAGAAAGGGGTTTGTTAGTAAGATTTTTTAGTTCTTTTATTAATTCTACCATCTCGTTAGAACCTAAGGTACAGTTTGCTCCTATTACATCGACATTTGCAATTTCTTGTATCTGCACGCATTTTTCCAATGAATCACCCATTATAGTAAAAAATCCCCTTTTAGTTTTTTTATAAGTCATAGAACTGATTATTGGTTTCGTTGAAATATTCCTAATTGCTTCAATTGCAGCCACCATTTCTTCAATATCAGACATTGTCTCAATATGCCAGAGATCTACTCCGTTCTCTAAAAAATTTACTTGCTTTGTAAAGCTCGATACCCATTGATCTTGACTCACTTTACCTACAGGAGGTCTAAATTCACCAGACGGTCCAATATCGCCTACAATTAAACGATTGGGAGGACAAGCCCTTTTGATAAGTTCTAATGCTCGTTGATTTATTTCATCAATTTGATTTTCCAATTTATAAATTTGTAAATTTAAATAACTTGCTCCAAAAGTGTTAGTCTGGCACATATCAGCTCCCGCGTCATAATATGCTTTATGAATTTCATAGATAATCTCGGATTTATCGATATTTAAAGCATCAGGAAGATTACTGGGTTTAATACCGCGTTTGAATATTTCTGTGCCCATTCCTCCATCAAACAATATGATTTTGGAATCATCTTTTAACCAATCATGAAATAACATATTTTACTACCAATAGATTTAATTTTTTATTTATTCAATAAATCTTTAACTAATTTTACAGCTTCTATAGCGCTACTAGCAAATCCATCCGCTTTACATTCTTCCACCCACGATTTATTAACGGGAGCTCCACCAATTATGACTTTAAACTTATTCCTCATTCCTTTTTTCTCTAAAATATCAACAATTTTCTTTTGACCAAACATAGTGGTAGTGAGTAATGCAGAAACACCAATTACATCAGCATTCTTTTCTACAGCTGTATCAATGATATGCTCAGCTGGTACATCAGCACCTAAATCATATACTTCAAAACCATTAGCGCTTAACATTGTGCCTACGATGGTTTTTCCAATTGAATGAATGTCTCCTTCAATTGTAGCAATCACTACTGTCCCCAAAGTGATATTTTCCCCCTTGCTCTTTAATTTTGGTAAGAGAACTTCCATGGATTCTTGCATAATAGTCCCACCGAGCATTAATTCAGGTAAAAAAAATTCTCCTTCTTCCCAAAGATCTCCGATTCTACGGATTCCATCACCAAATCCCTTTTCTATTACCTCAAGTAAATTCATATTTTCATTTACTGCTTTAAACGCTAGGTTAATTGCTTTTTCCTTGTCTAAATTCACAATTGCATCAGAAATTTCTTTAAAAAAATACTCTTGAGCCAATTTGTTATCTCCTTAAAACTTTTTCTGTATAATTTTAAGATTATCTAAGTTAATTAATTAAAATTTCGGATTTCACAAGATTATATGAAGATTTGATGAGTAGCATCCCCTAAATTATTATTCCATTATTACCAGATTATTTAATAAAAAATGACATATAAACTCTTAAACTATAGTATATTTTAAATGAAAATCTCTAAAAATTTGATATTATAAAGGAGTTGTATAACTTGTCTAGAAGATATTATGCGAAAGGTAAAAAAACATATGCTAAAGACCAAAATTTTGAACAGGATCAACTTGGAGAAGAAAAAGAACGGTACCTTATTAGTATTGATTTAATGAGCCTAAAAACTCTTAAAGATTACGATATAATGGGGTGGCGTGGTGAATTTTATTTCAAAGCAGATGGTCCCAAAGTTTTTAAGGCGAGATATCCGAATAAGGGAACTATTAAGCTTCAAAGAAATCAAAACTTTACATCTAAAGCAGATATGAATTTGTGGAGTCAATTCAAAACGGTCAGAGCAGGAGCAGAGGCTGTAGAAAGAGTAAAAATAATCTTGAGAGAACAAGATCATTTAAAAAAGGACTCCACAATCGCAGAAGAAGAATTTGAGATAGTTCTTCCTTCCAAAACACGATACGAAATTTTACAAGACGATAAGGAAATAACAAAGGCAAAATTACGAATTCAAGCTTCAAGAACGAGATATTAGACTAAATACTTTTCTTTTTCCTTTTTATGGAAAAAAAAAACCTAAAACAATTTTTTTGTTGTTTTTAAAATTAGAATGAGTTTAAACCATAAGGAATCTTTTAAATTGTTGATTTATACGAATTAGAACGATTGAATTTGGAACTTACTATTACATATTGGATTTAAATGATTTTAGTGTTCTAATGGTTTATTTACGTTACTTTTTCCTATTTTCAGGCAAATTTTCACCTGTTAAGTTATTAGCAAGCTTAGTCCCAGCATCGAATAAATTCTTCATAGATTTATAGAAGATATCTCCTATAAATTCGCTTATTTTTTTATCTGGTTCTAGACAAACTTCACAACCATTGACATCGCCTAACTCTTCTATAAGATCTTCTTTTTTTTGTTTTAGTTGTTTATTTAGTTCTTTCAAGTTGTTATCAATATCATCCGTTTCTTCATTTTGGGTATTTTTCATTTTCACTTACCTCTTTTTTATTCTTCTTTTTTTTCCGGTCGAACTTTTAGGGAGTTTATAATATTTATAATATCTTCAGCAAGTTCATATCTCTCATCCCGATACTTTTCACGAGTTAATCGTTTCTCTACTTTAAGGGGAGTACCAATTTTCACTCTCATACCTGTTGTGCTAATTGTATTTAAGATCCGCGCTTTTTCGGTATAAATAGCTAAAGGTATAATAGGTGCCATCGCCGCTACAGCAAATTTAATAATACCTGCCATCGCTTTTACTTGAACTTCAGGAGTCAACTTTGATTCTGGCGTCATAGCAACAAGATCTCCAACTTCGTTAAGATAATGAAAAACCTTATCTATAGGTACAGTATCATCCTTATCTAGAGTGCTTCGGAACATTCCTAATGTCTTTAGAACGGGACCATACACCTGATGCTTCATTAATTTATGATGGACCATAAAATGAATTCTGCGCCCTGAAACTTGACTAATAATCGCCATATCTCTTAACGCATTATCGCTTATTGTAGTTAATATTGCTTTCCCTATAATTGGTACGTTCTCCTTGCCTTCTATCTTCAAATCAGCAAATGCTTCTAAACCAAATCCTCCTAAACCTTTTGTAACCGCGTATAACAAATCTTTCATTAAATCCTTACTAACTACCTTATCTTTTCCTTTTGTTTCTTTTTCTTCTTTTGATGTTTCAACCATTTTTTTATCTCCTTTATAATCTGTCTATAAAATTACTCACTTCCTCCATCCGTCTCTCATAATATTCCTTTAACTCTTTTTCAGAAACAAATGAAGGGATTACTTTTTCTAAATATATATCAAAAATTGTTGATAATTTCGTTTTATGTTGCAGCGACTCAAGAAATTCCTCTCCTAAGTGCTTCAACTGATTAAAAAATTCTGACATTTTTTTCTCTCCTCTATTTTTATTAAGTTAATTGATCCCACTTTCCACATCTTGAACCCCAACGGGCGATTATTTCGTTTCCGTATTGAGGCATCTTTACTTGAACAATTTCGCAATTGTTTGGGCAATCACCACAATGAAAGGCAGATGTGTTGAATTCGATTTCAGCAACTTTTAATCCTCGAAATTGTGTTTCGTGTTCATGCTCTAAATAGTAATCTCGGACAAGTATAGCCATTCCAAGCGCACCCATAAGAACATTATATTTGGGTACAATTACTTTACAACCTAAATGCCTCTCAAATGCTTCTATAATTCCTTTATTATAAGATACTCCCCCTTGAAAAACAATAGGTTCTTCAAGGTCTTTTCCTTTGCCAACATTATTCATGTAGTTCCGAACGAGGGAATCGCATAATCCCGCAATTATATCTGCTTTAGAATAACCAGCGTTCTGCTTGTGAATCATGTCTGATTCTGCAAAGACAGTACATCTACCAGCTATACTCACAGGGTTTTTTGATTTTACAGCATAATCGCCAAATTCTTCTATGGGTATCCCTAGTCGCGCCGCTTGGTGATCGAGGAACGATCCCGTCCCAGCTGCGCAAACGGAATTCATAGCAAAATCTACAATTATTCCATCCCGTAGGAGTATTATTTTTGAATCTTGACCGCCAATTTCTAATATTGTTCTAACATCAGGATATAAAGTCTGTGCGGCAACAGCGTGAGCGATTATTTCCGTTTTCGCGAGATCGGCACCAACAATTGCTTTTGTCAAATATCTTGCAGAACCAGTAGTTCCACAACAACGAATTGCATATTCGTGTAAATTTTCGCTCTGCTCTATTTTTTCTCGTAATTCTCCCATGCCCGCTTTTGCTGAATCAATGGGAGAACCCCTGTTTCGTGAAAATACGCTCGTTAGTATATTTCCATCCCTGTCCATCAACACAAATTTACAACTAACGCTTCCTATGTCAATTCCTAGGAACGCATCCTTTATTTCTTCTTCTTTTACTGCTTTTTCTGCTACATCCTCCATATTCACTCATCATTATACTGAATTTTGTATTAATTGATAACACTCGTTGTAAAACACATCTCCATAATGAGGATAAATTTTTTTATTACCGTTTGATACAAATTTGGCATTGTTTTGAATTTCTTTATTTCTACGAGCATGCATTAAATCGCTAAATGCTTCCAAACGAGTTCGGAACCCCTCCATACCACTCTGTTCGTCAAAAGAGAAATAAATGATAGGGAGGTCGTAGATTTTTTTAAGCTTATTAGTTATAATCGTTCGAGCAGTCACTTCCGGCATGCACAAGAAAGGATATTCGTGAACAAACCCATCAAAGCCCGCTTGCGCTTTATCAATGTATTCACCCAAAACCCATCTCGCCTCACCGCCTATATCCATTGGCATATACGGATGCGAAAGATGCTCCAACCATTTTCTATGATAATTCAGGTGAAACTTGTGGACAACCCAATCATAAAGACTTAACGATTGGTGAATTTCAATTTGCATTTCACCTAACTTACGTCTTATGTCAAGATTCACATAGGGTTCTAAACTGATGTGAATCTCACCCGAAAGTCCTACCTTCAAGGGACTTCGATTTTTATCTATGTCTAGACTATTAAAGTCTTCTTTAATTACTTTTTTAAAAGTTCTTAGCTCTGGGAGCGTGTTAGCTTCGTCAAGTTTTATTAACAATTCGTTAAAGATCTTAGTTGTATCTCCTTGATTCCGTTCGTACGCTCGAAAAACACCCTCAGCTGTTTGAATATCGTTTAATAGTTTAGCTTTTTTCAAAAAGAAAATTACAGCTTTTACAAATTTAGAATAAATAAATAAATCTCTTCTTCCACTAACTTCTTGGAGTGTTTTTACCCAGTTAAATTCAAGCAGATCGGCCTGGTCAAGGGGTATTAATGTTATATTCTTATATCCCATATCCTTTAGAATTCTCTCCTGCACGGAAGCATAAAATCCGAACCTACAAGGTCCACAGTCAATCGCCATGACTAATGTGTCTGCTCCTTTCTCAATTGCGTTTACAAAATCCCCTATTGTCGCCTTGAATGGAAAACAAACGAACTCTGGAGATTGCTTAACACCGATTTTGATTGCCTCACGATTTGTTGGATCAGGAACGACCACATCTAAATCAAGGCTTGTAAAGAGCGTTTTAAAAGCGACCCAGTTTGGGCCCATATTTGGGAAGGAAATTAGCATTCTAATTCTAAGAAATTTTACCTAGTCAAGTATTTGATCAAAACTATGAAATCAAATAACTCACTCTAAAATAAAAATTTACCCATTATAAACAGATTATCAATCGTATGATACTTCTAATAAAAATTTCAACAATATTTAATAATCTCCTCCAAAGAGATTTCACTAGATAACAGTTCTAAAGTATGCCTTCTCATATTAATGTCTTATTTGTGTTAAAAAGCGATCCGATACCAAAAAAGGAATTTCTTGAAAAAAACTCGAGTCCATTCTTAACGGCGAATCCGACATCTAATTTCTTTGATGGATTCAACATTGTTAAAACCTTTGACAGTGGTGTTTCAATACTAGACACAAAATATTCAAAATTGGATTTCGGCTTGAAATATATATTTTTTATTTCATCCGGGACCACATACTTGGCATCTCTAAACAAGGGATTAGATTTCTTGTTGCCAAC
>JBHLLM010000038.1:0-13212 GCA_048885575.1 Candidatus Hermodarchaeota archaeon | reverse complement strand
ATGTTAAACTCATAATTTAAATTTAGCTTATGTTTGAGTTGATCTAGGTAATTGTAAACTCCTTCCCCTTCTAGTAATATCGCATTTTCTTTGATTTCATTATAGAATGGCAAATCTTTCGTTATAATAATTCTATTAGTTCTTACAGCATACTCGTTTAATTTTTTATCGGGAACGGGATTGGTGCTATAAAGTTCTATTAAATCGCTAGCGTATAATGTATCGTAACCAAAAATTCTAAGGAATCGCGTAAGCTTTCCTAACATTGCATCTACAAGAAATTTCATATCAATTACAATTAAATTTAAGTCATTAAATAAATTAATATATTTGATATTTTTATTAAATCTAAAATATAAGGCGGATTTATGGTAGACACTAGAGAGTTAATGAAAAAAGCAACGATGTTTCATGGACATATATGTCCAGGAATTGCTATTGGGGTAGTGGTTAGTAAATATGCTTTAGAGCATGGTTTTGAGCACTCTCCTGATGAAGAACTTGTTGCGATCGTTGAAACTGATAACTGTAGCGTTGATGCACTCCAAGCGTTATTGGGTACTACATATGGAAAAGGAAATTTAATACATAAAGATTATGGAAAGAGCAATTATAAGATCTACAGTAGAAAAAATAAAAAAGCAATTAGATTAGCTTTAAAAAGTACGATTTTAAATGATAAAAAATTGCCAAGAGATGAGAAAATTCAAAAACTCCTCAGTATGGAACCTGAAAATGTTTTTGACATTAGAAATATTGAATACGATCCTCCTGGGACAGCTCAAATAGAAGAATCCGTATCCTGTGATATTTGTGGTGAGCTAACAATGGATAGTCGTATGATGAATTACCAAGGTAAAATTGTATGTATCCCATGCTATAAAGAATTTAAGTAGTAGATCATTTTACAAATAAAAATTACTAAAGGGGGAAGAAAAAGTATATTTCTTTTAATTAATAAGTATAAATGTAAGAAAAGTAATTGTTATTATTTTTTTATAAAGGATGATTTGAGGAATTCATGATTCAAGAAGTGCAAAAAGAACACACTCTCTTAGTAAAAGGCCCTTCAAGGGTTAAATTATTAGAAGGAAAAATAGAAGTTTTTGGCAAAACATTCTTACCTGAAAAAAGTGAGCAAAAAAGCACAATTATAGTACCAAGCGCTAATAATTATCCATTCTTTGCTTTGGAACCATCAAAACTCGAGATATTTACTAATAACAAAAATAACATGCAAATTATCGAAGAAAACACTATCAATAAAGAATGGATAAGAATTAAAGATACAGTTATTAGTGCTCTTCGAAAAAATGAAGATAAAAAACCACTGAAACTAATGGTTTTAGGATTAAGCGGCGGTAAAACTACTCTTATAAAGTATTTAGCTAATAATATTATTAAAGAAGGATTTTCAGTTTCTTTTTTAGATTCTGATTTAGGACAGCAATTATTATACCTTCCAACAACGCTTAATGTAGGAGAAGTAAAAGAAAGCATAGTTTCAAGTGCTGATATTGAAAGTGAAGAAACAATTTTTATTGGAAGTACTTTTCCAAAAGGGAATTTTAAATTCATTGTATCACACTCTTGCAAAAATCTAATTAAAAATTATCATTCAACGCATAAAGATACTGATATTGTTCTTATTGATAGTGATGGATGGATAAAAACTGAAGCGGGAATAATATACAAGAATTTTTTCATAGATACTATCGATCCTGATATCTTGATTGTATTTCATGACGATGGTATTGAAGAATTAGATGAAATTGAAAAAAACGCATCTAAATCAAAGAAGAGAAAAATATTACTGTTGAAGGAACAGAATAATTATTTCTACGAAAAAGATAAGGAAGAAAGAAGATTTATGCGCCAAAGTCAGTTTGCTAAGGTTTTAGAAAACTATAGGAAGATATCCATCCCTTTAAATGAGATTAAGTTCATAAAAGCGGGTTACGATGCGGAGGAAGATAAAATCACTGAAATAGAAATTGATATTAACAATTTAATTACTCTTCCATATCATTATGTGATTGTTGCTCTATTGACAGAAGATTCTAAGTTTATTAGAATTGGTCTTTTATTTGTAATAAATATTGAAAAGAACTACATTCTATTATTTTCCGATTTAAATTTCAAGGAACAAAATAAAATAAAGAAGATATTGCTAGGAAGCCTCAGGCTAAGTATTAAAGGAAATCACCAAGGATATCTTTATTTATAATTATTTGTAATTAATAGATAATTATAAGAATTTAAAATTCGACGATTTAATTTTTCAAATCACATATGAGTGATAGATTTGGAAGAGAATTTATTAACTAAATTCCTAAAATTAATGTCAAAAGAAATAACTGAATCTGATTTAGAATTAGTTCCATTAGGAAGATCATTAGGTTTAGACTTAATTTCTTTTTCAGAACTACGTGCTTCGCAAGAAGATAATTTTATAGATCGCGTAAGAGAAGAGGCTCTTAAAAGGCTTGCTAATCATAATGATAATATCGTAAGTAATAATTATTCATTCTATGCTGGAAGCATTGATTTTATGGTGAGTAACGACCCTGAAAATAAAGAATTCTTTTTACTCGAAACGAATGGCGGTTCAAATCGGGGTTTATCAATACTCACCAAGAAACAACAGAGTTTACTATATGATGGCTATTACGAATCAATCTCACAGGCTATAGAAAAATTTAAGGAAAAAAAGGAAAAAATCTTAATATTAGTAGGAGTCCCCATAAATGACGGATTAATTCACGAAAAAGTAATTATGGTTGAATATTTGAGAAAAAAAGTTAAATCTGATGGATATTCACTAAAAATCTTTAATTCAGAGAACTATGATAAAGAATATAAAGCGAAAGTTGTATTCATAATATCTGATTATAAGCAATTAAGTCAGAGTTTATCTTTTTCTAATGGTTGGATTTGGTTTCAAGGCGAAAAAGTAAATGTTTTGATTGGTGATGGTATAACAAGACGCTTAAAAGATAAAAATTTTGACGAGTTAATTCGAAACGATTTTCGGGGAATTAACACCATTATTGTCAATCCAATTTTTAAAATTACTGATGATAAATCTCTTACATATCTAGCAAGCTTTCTGAGCAAGGATAGACTTAAAAAATATAATTTAAAGTATTTGATATTCACAAAAGCTTATAATGAAAAAGATTTAATCTTAAAAGTAGAAGAGTTAATAAGAAAATATAATAAATCTTTTATAATAAAGCCTAGTGGGGGATCAGGCGGTGCAGGAGTAATTCCAATTCTTAAAGATACAAGTTCTCAAAAGATTAAAAAAGTTATTGAGAAAAGTAAAGAAGAATTTTATACTAAATTTTCCAGAAATCGAGAACCATATCCATATACAATTCAAGAGATAGCAGATTTTTCACTAATTAATTGGGAAGGAGGGAAGCATACATTTGATTTAAGGATTTATTTAGCTCAATCTAAGAAAAAAATTATCCCAATTGGAGGTTTAGCTCGAATTGCCAGAGGCTCTTACATTAAAGGATTAGAGAAGCAAGAATTTGTTGTAAATTTATCTGGATATAACGGTAAAATTGAAGTTAAAAGGGGAGTTGGCTTTTCGGAAGAAAATTGCAAACTATTAGAGCTAAATTTTGAGGATTTTGTCAATATTTTTTGTATAAGTTCAGTAATTTTTAAAAGTATTATTGAGAATTATAATAAAATCATAGAATTTTCGGATTGGGACAAAATTTATGGTTAAGATAGGAAAAATATAGAAAAATTCCTAAAATTTATTCTGCGACGGGTGATATTACTCTTTTTCTATAAAGGTTTTTGGTACACAAGCAATCCTTATGATAATATAAGGTATTCTTACCCATAAATTTACCGTTTATAATATCACCTAAAGTAATCTTGTAGTGGTTATTTACATTCTGGAGCTTTATCTCATCTTTACAAATAGGACATTTTATCATTAAAAAACACTCTAAATTATTTAGAGTAATTTAAAAATAAATTATTTAAAGTAAACAATTAACATTATACAGCTAAGAAATGTATTTAAGAGCTTAAAAACTTTAAAGAGCCTGCGACTAAAAGCAATTCATTTCTCTTTTGGGTATGACCACCCCGATTTAAGATAAATGTATTGTGCTCTGATAAATTAAGCAACTTAACATTTTCTTGAAAATTTCTAAAACTTATGATCTTATCGTTTTTGGCATGGATGAGGAATACCCTCTTACATAATTTTCGCCAGACATCTTCTGAAAGCGTTTGCTTAGAATTTTCTATTATTGAATAAGGAGATAACCTACTGTTTTCTTCTTTATTTGGAAATAATTTCACTCCTTTCAGAAAATAACTGAGCATAATTATTGGATTGAATTTTGGCAGGTTTTGCTTATAATTAGACATTGCAGAAATAGCAATTATTTTTTTTATATAATCATCTGTAAATCCACCACATAAAACAGTTATCGCCCCGATACTGAATCCAACCGAAATTACATCATAATTTTGAAGTTGTTCGTTATTTTTAATCCATTCAATGATTTTTTTAAAATCTTCAATTCTCTTTAAAAAGTGGCTTCTTCTTCCCACTTTTTTTGATTCTCCAGTTCCCCTTGCATCATAAACTAAAATTGTATACCCTTGAAGAGCAAGTGGAAGATAGTAATATTGAAGCGTTTCTTTTGTATCCGAAAATCCGTGGCAGATAACGAGTAGGGAGCTTTTGGATTCAATGAGTTCTTTATCATCTAAAGCAATTAAAAAACCGACGATATATCTACTCTTTCCTCTCTTACTTTTCTCAACTTTAATATATGTTTTAGAGATTTTTATGTTATTCAATTTAATTGGTGCCCATCTATCCAAATAAATATCCCTAAAGCTCCAATATATTTCAAATGGAGTGTATATGATTAAAAATGTTGTTGTTGATAAAATTAGGCAAGTGTTAAAAGTGTTACCCCATGAAGCATTTACGTCCCATATATAGGCGCTAAAGATAATATCAAAAATTACTAGGATAATACGTTTGTGAGTTTTTGTAAGCATCGATTATCCCTAAATATTATTTCATTAGGTTGAAAATATTTAAAGTGGAATAAAAAAATAAAATGATATAAATTTGGTTATTTAAGGTTTATTAGGTTTCGGACAGCCATAATCGTGTGCAATTTGACAGCCAGGTTTACTCTTTAAGCCGGGACATGGATCACATTTAACACTTCTAAGCATTTTTACAACTTCATCCACTTCCATTCCGAATTCTTCGTCTTCTGTTTCATCTGCTAACATTTCATCTTCTATTTCGCTTAAATCGTAATCAAGATCCTCATCTAAATTATCCTGTTCATCATATAAATCAAGAATCTCGTCACCATCTTCATCCACTTTTCCGTCAGGAACATCTTCCACATCAGTTTCATCTGGTACTTTCTTTTTTTTTGCCATTGATTTCACATTTTTAAAAATTATTTCAAATTCGGTATAAGATATATTTAACACATTAAAATTTAGGTTTTATCATTTATAAAAAAAAAAAGATTAATGATTATTTGTTACTAATCTGCCCCAGGTCTTTGTTTTTTATCCATTTCATGCAGTTTTAGACTTTTTTCTTGATGCAACACTAAAATTTTTTCTTGTACTTCTCTCAGGTATTCCCCTTTTAGAGGATAAAGCTGTAATATGAGTACTTCAAGATAGAGGGCAATAGCAGGGATTAAACCCATAAATACTCTAATAGCAAAATCAACTTCAGCAGGATGTGTTTGAGGTTGAATATTACCTAAAGCATCTCGAGGTACAAAATGTGCTAGTGTTAGTAGTAGTGAGGGTAATGCTATTGCTACACTTTGAGCAGGTTTAGTGATAAACGCATTCATTCCAAAAAAAGCTGCTTCTCTTCTAACACCTGTCCTTAATTCATCCTCATCACATATCTGGGCAAACATTACATTAGTTAGAACTAAAGGGCCAACCAAACCTATTCCTGCTAAAGCTAAACTCACATACATAAAGCTTGGGGGGAGGAAAGTAATTAATAATAAACCTGTTGCTCCAATTGCTAATAATATTTGATCGGTTCTCACCACTCCAAACTTCTTTATCAATTTAGGAGTAAACCAAACTCCTACAATAAGTGGAATAAAAATTGCAACAAGTAATAAAATGGTTGATCCTTGTACAACATAATCTGCTAAGAAAAACATTCCCCCTAAAATCATTTGTTGAATAAAAATGCTCATGAAATTGCCAATTACTAGCACTAAAAATGCTTTGTTCTTCAAAGTAAATTTTAATGCGCTGCCGATTTTTAAAGGCTTATCAACTTTCGTAAACTCAGGTCGCTCTTTAAATTTAAAAGTTGTGAATAGAATTAATAATGTGCCAACTATTCCAATACTAACCATGGCTATTTGTAATGGAAATAATCCTTGTTCACTTCTGAAAAAGTCAGGGATAAGAAAACCAATTATTGTTCCTAAAAGGGAGAAAAATGATGCAAAAACAGACAATTTATTTCTTTCTTCTTCACTTTCTGTTATTTCAGGTAACAACGCAGAATAGATTAAAAAAACAATAGTATAACCAGTATCGTAAAGAAGAGTTGTGATTAGCATCCACCAGAAGATTGCTATTTTATCTGGACCTGCTGGAGCGAACCAGACAACAATAAAAAACAATCCTAAAAAGGGTGCGGTATATTTCATGAAGGGTATCCTTCTTCCTTTTTTCAGTTTTGACTTATCAGAGTAAAACCCAAAGAGTGGATCATTTACCATATTCCAAATTGCATAGACAACACTCATTATTCCGATTAGGTAAGCGAAAGGCCCAACCAGACCCATGTAATCCGTGTAAAAAATGGTTAGAAGTGAGGCGTAAGTACCACTTATAATAGCGCCACCTAAACTTGCTAATCCCCAATATACTCGATATTTTATACTAAATTTGGGTGCTTCCATCTTTAATATCCAATATTTGTTTTTAATTAAATTAGATGTTGTAATATTAATGATTTTTGAATATTATTAAATTTTCTTAGGTTATTAAAAACATAATTATATTGGCAAAATATAGATCATATTAATATTTATAAGACTTAATTTTCTAATTCATAAAATTTTCTAATTTTTTTTATATTCTGGATGATTTCCTCATCACTATAAGTCTCAACTCTAGGAGAACTATAATATGATGTAACAAATTTAAATTTAATTTTTGGTAAATTTTTTTCATCAATATCTACTTTGAAATTTATAGCATCTGAATATAGTTGATTTATTAATGAATTAGAGAAACTATCATAAAATGCAATATAATTTTCAATTCTATCGAGCTTCAATTTACTGTATAGAGGTAAAACTGGTTTTTGAAGAATTTCATATCTTAATTGCGTTAAAAATTGAAGAATTTTGCTAATATGAGAAAGAGAACCCGGTAAATAATATGGAATAGGCAAGTTTTTAATAAAACTTCCGTTTACCCTTAAATAACCCCCTGACATATGTAAAGTACCATAGAGGGATTTAAAAATTTGGTTAACCAAATTTGAATTTAAAATTGCTAGTAGGCTAAATAATTGATCTGTGGTGAGTGAAGGAACTCTGAGAAAATATAACCCAGTAAGATTAGTAAATACTCCGGGATCGTAGACAAAAGCAAGATTTTTAGCAATTTCTCTAAAAATTAATTTTTCGCTAGATAATTCTTTCCAAATTTCCATATAATCCTCAGTGTAATGGTAATAAGGATGCTGATACCTATCTTTGCCGATTTTTATTTTTTTATTAAAATCTATGAAATATCTACCAATATTTCCGGTACTAAGTAAAATCAAATCTTTGGTTGAGGTGGCATTTTGTTTAATATTTTTAGAATTTTTCGACCAATTAATGAATCCAAAAGGTCTGTAAATTATTTTTAAATCTTTAAATGATTCTGAGAGAATACTGTATTTAGAATATATCTGTTCAATTAACTCAATTTTTTCAGATAAAGGAATAACTTGAGAAGGAAAGTTATATATTAATTTTTGAGGGAATTTAGTTATACTCTTATATATATTTTTTTTAATATCTTTAATAGAATCGTATTTTTTAATTGAAATCAAGTTAGCACCATAATCTACTTTCTTTAAGATTAAGATAATTGGATAAGCCGCCGTGTTTTTGAAAATTGGTAATGAGGATATATTCATTATTTCTTTAATCTCAGTTTTCTGTAATAAAATGCCCCTTATTTTAACACCATAATCAGCTGATAAAAATTTATTTGTTATTATAAAGGATAAGCATCCAACATTCTTCTTAAGTAGTTTTAAAGATTTCTCGATGAAAACTACGCAGAGATCAAATAGTTTGTATGCAGACTCAAATTTCTGTTTTAGATTTTTCTTGAATTCCTTTTCTAATATTTTCTTATTTTCTACATAGGGTGGATTACCGATAATAATATCAATATCTTTGGCTTCATAGTCTAATAGGTAATCTAGATTGAAAATCTTAAAGTTTAGAGGGAGATTGTTTATGACACTTTCAATTTCTCCGAGAATTGGGTTATCAGGATTAAATTCACTTAACAAGTCAAGATTATTGTTATAAAGCCATTTTGTCAACCTTAATTTTGAAATTATACATGATAATTTATCGATTTCTATTCCTATTATATTATTTTGAATGATAACTTTCTTGATTTCGGAGTCAGAACTCCCAAATTCGAATAATTTATAAAAATCGAAAAGAACACTTGCAATAGCAATTAAGAATCTTCCCGTACCACAGGCGGGGTCTAAAATTCTAATATTTCTAATTTTACTTTCAAAATTTTCTTTAAGTCTTTTATTTTTTATAAAAAGTTGTTTTAGACTTTTATAATAACAGTTATTTTGAAGAATTTTTTGGATCTCTGGAAATTCATCAAAATAATTTTTAAATATATTTATTATCATAAAATTAACAATCGGTTGAGGCGTATAAATTACTCCACGATCTCGATTATTCTTTTTATCAATAGATCTCTTATTTTCAAATTCATTAATTATATTATCTAAAATTGATATCATTTCTTCAGACAGTGCTTTATTTAAAGAGTTTCAACTAAAAGAAATCATTTTAAAAAATGTTTTTCAAAGTACTAATTTTTATACCAAATTCTTTATTTATTAAAATATAAGATACAAATTTAAAAATTAGACTATAACTAATAGAGATAATTTAACAATTGCTTAAGGTAAAAATATTAAAAATTGACAGATAAAACATTTTTAAATGAAATCATAAGAGCCCCATATAAAATCTCTGAACTAAAATTTCAATATATTTCACAGATTTTAGGTGAAGCGGTAGAGATTTTTAAGGAGGAGAATTTGTTATTGGAGTTTAATTTTGATGATTCTAATAGTGAATTGTATGTCATTGGAGATATTCACGGAAATTTAGATACATTAATGAGATTAATTGAAATAATTGGTAAAGAAAATCCCGAGCTTGTAATTTTTTTAGGCGATATTGTTGATCGGGGAATTAAACAATTAGAATGTTTAATTTTGATTCTTGCATTAAAAATTAGATATCCGAATAAGTATTATTTATTAAGAGGGAATCACGAGACTTTGGAAATGAATCAAAATTATGGATTTTTTCAAGACTTTATTTCTAAATTTAACGACCAAAAAAAATTTGATGAAATTTTAGCTTTATATAATACTCTTCCCTTTTGCGCTTTAATCAATAAATCAATTCTCTGTTTACATGGTGGAATTCCAGAGGATATCGCGATTTTGAAAAAAATAAGTGGCTTAAAGCTAAAAGATAATGTGTTACTATTCAAATCTATAGCAAAAAGCCTTATGCAAATTATGTGGAATGATCCTAAATCGGAATTAAAGGGCTTTTCAGAAAGCTTTCGGGGCCCTGGAATAAAGTTTTTTGGAGAAGATGTTTTTGATGGTTTCATGAAAGAATATGGCTTGAATTATTTAATCAGATCGCACGAAATATTCCCAGAAGGGTTTAAATGGTTTTTCAAAAAGCGTTTGTTATCTATTTTTTCTTCAGCAAACTATCGGGGCAAATTTGCTCCAAATCCTGCGTCCTACGCTATTATTAGAAATAACTTAGTCTTTCCAAAATTAATTGAATAGTTAGGATATCAATTTAGGAAATTTGTTTACAATTTCAGAGTATTTTTTAATTTCTTCCTTCCATCGATCTGTTTTATCTAATTCTAAATCCAATTTTTGTTTTTTTATTGTCTTATCTGTAGGTATATAGATAAAAGCAGATGATTTTCGATTGTTCTTTAGGTAAATTTCAGTTTTTACACGCTTAAATAACCCTTCAAGAACTCCTTCGATTTGATCTAAAGTTTCTAATTCTTGCTGATTCACATCAAACTTTAAAGCATTAAATGAACCCTTAGATGGCAAAACATATGGAAACCAGCTGTTTTTAGGGTAAATTCTTGTAAAATTTTTTACAGTACAAACCTCAACATTCTTTTTGTCTTTCCACAAGTTACGAGTTATGAAAGTTCCGTATCCAATAATTGAAAAGAGATTGAGACTCGATGAGTTATTTACGCTCAAAAATAGCTCTCAATTTAGGTGATTTGAGAAGCATCCGGTTTTATAAAAAGTAAATTATTGCCACGAATAAAGATTTCGTTATATTTAGCTATAGGGCTTCCATCCATAATCTCAGTAGCATTTTCTAAAATCATATTCATGTAAGCGTCGATTTCTTTTAATAAACCCCTATATTCCGTCCCATCTTTTAACCTTAGTAATATCTCGCTGTTTTGTGCAGCTTGTAAAATGTTTAATGGGTTTTTATTTCTATTGTTTTGACTTGACATATTATAACCTTTCGCAAAAAAACATTAATATAATAATTATTAAAAAGATAATTTAAAGAAAAACTTTTTTCAATTAAAACCTTTCTAAGAATATTGAAACCTTTAAATGAAGAATCAGACAAGAAAAAATTAATTCTTGAGAAATATAATTCGACCTCAAGCTTCTACGACGATAGATATAGGACCATCCAAAATCAGAAATATGCACTCCAATTTAAAAACACTGATTTTATGCACAAAATCCTTTTAGATGCAGGTTGTGGCACAGGCCTTTTATTTGAGTATATCTCTAATTTGAATTTTAATAATATTAATAGAAATTTAAAGTATATTGGATTAGATATCTCTTGGAAGATGCTGAAGGGATTTTATAATAAAGTTAAGAAACTAAATTATAAAGGGAAGACTAATTTAGTGTTAGGGGACATTGAAAATCTACCATTTAGAGAAGACAAATTTAACATTATTTTTTCAATCACAACACTTCAAAACTTACAATATTTAAAGAGCGCTTTAGAAGAATTAAATAGAGTGGGTCGGGAGAACGCTGCTTTAAGATTATCAATTTTGCGAAAACAGTTAAAATTAGATGAAGTTATTACATATCTTAATTCATGTACGAATAATCTGATAATAGAGAATTTTGAGGAAATAGAAGATGTAATCATCCAAGGGAACTTAGTAAAAGATTAATTTCAAAGCTATTTTTTATAAAACGACTGAATAATTTCATTTGGGTTGCTTTCAACATTGTATTTTTTTCTAAAAAAATTACATACATTCTCTATATCCCTCTCTAAGATAGATTTAGCGTTTGGGTGATCTGAAGGAACCCATTGTAGCCAATCAATAATCAAAATATTGTCTTTATGATCTAAGACAATGTTAAATTCCCCTAGATCTCCATGAATCATATTCGCTTTCTGATAAATTACTTTCATTTGCTTAATAATCTTGTTAAAGACCTTACTTGGATTTTTAATTTTTTGGGTATACGCTAATTCTTTTCCTCTTAGGTATGACATCACTATTATATGTCTATTAAAACCAATTGGTTTGGGGGTGTTTAATTTAAGCTTATATATTTCACCTAAGGCTTCAAATTCTTTTTTAGCTGCCAGTCTGTTAACATATAACCAAGAAATATGCTTTCGTTCTCCTCGAAAACTTCTTAGTTTTTTGATGTTCTTAAAACTGGTTCTCCCTATCCTATATATTTTTAAAGCGAATATGTTCTTTTTATCATCCATACACGCATAAACATCTGATTCTTTTCCTTTGCCGATTAATGGTCCTAATTGATCTATTAATTGTTTCTCAACCAAAGTATGAAGTCCTAAAACATCATAACCAAGTGAATTGAGCGTATAAGCAACTTCGTTTTGAGAAGAATCTCTTACTATCAGATTTTCTTTATGTACTTTCTTTAGACGAAATAGGGTCTCTTCCATTGGATATCTTGAATAGAATTTTATGTTGTTTACTGATACATATTCATATCGTTTCATTCCTATTTCAATTGCCATTAAAATTCTTAAGTCTTCTTTTTCCAGATTTGGAAGAATTTTTGCTGCTTCAGCCATATTTATATCTTGAAAATTTTCTTATATTTATTATTTAATAGTAGGATTAATCAAAAAACGAATTTTCTGTAAATTTTTACGAAGGATATAAGTTTTACCACATTTGGTATTTCAAAAACTATAAATCCAAACAAAATTACAATAAGGAACTCTATTATATCTGTTTGTTTGATATAATAAATTGAAGAAGAAGATCCCTCTTGAAACAAAAATAAAAAGACACCCTGTAGCAAATAAATAATTAAACCGCCACAAACTAATGCCCCTAACAAGGAAAAAATTATGACTTGGAATTCTATCTCAAAAATTCCGATAATTATCATTGTACTAAAGAAAATTAAAGATATTATCAATAAAATAAGGGAAAAGAATAGCCAATTGTTGTATGCTTCTGCTCCAATTTCAAAATTTCCTTCTATTTTTGTCCATGATAATGAAGTAAGAATGTTGAGAAATGATAAAATAGGCAGGATTATTGAACCACATAAAAATATTAGATATAACCTAATTGTCGTAAATCGGGAAAATTTATAATAATCCTTTTCATCTTCATGCTTTATTTCTTTTAACATTATATCTATCCTTTCTTGAATATGACCTGGTGCTTTTTTCTTTAATATTGATAGTTTAAAATTTAAGGTTGGATAGTAAGTCATTAAGGTCTCTAATTGATCAAATCCGTTTTTAAGTTTTTCTTGAGAACTTTTTGGTCCATTCCATATATATACAATATTGTGATCTTCATCCAAAATAGCACAGAGATCGTGATATA
>JBHLLM010000037.1:8121-13221 GCA_048885575.1 Candidatus Hermodarchaeota archaeon | reverse complement strand
CTCTTTCTCATATTTCTGTAGTTCTACCGATAAATCTCCGCGATCCACTAAGTCTTTTAGCTCAGCTTGATAAACTAAACCCTTAATTCTATTTATTTCTTCTTCCATTTCGTTAGTTAGATACATCTTATTGGTCATCTCTAAAGCTTTGTTAAAAGTGTTTATTGCTTCATCGTAATCTTTATGTTCTAATTTATGAACTCCATCTTTAACTACTTCTTCGATCTGAGTTAAATATACATTATTTACAGTGTTTTTTAGTTCCTCTATATCTTCGTTAAGTTCTTCAGCAATAGGCATCCTTTTTGCAACACTTATAGCAGCATATAAATCATTAATTGCTTTCTCATAATCGCCTTGCCCAATCTTTTGAATTGATTTTTCTTTAATATATTTTATCCTTGTTTTACAAGTTTTATTAATTAAATTCGTGATCTCATTTAATTTCTCACTTTTTTCTGTTGAATTGGCCATAGTTTTTGCAATTTCTAACGAAGTTTCAAAGAGATCTAGAGCTTCGTTTATTGTACTTAACTTCTCTTCAAAACTTTCTTTAATAACTAATTCCTTTCCTTTATTCAAAATAGGATTTATTTTTTCTAAATAGATCGGATTCAGTACTCCTGATGCAATAGAATTTACTCTTTTAACTTCAGATTCCTTTTCTTCTCCCCCATACATGTTATTAGAAATTTTCAAAGCTTCCTCAAAGTTCTTCACAGCTTCTTTGAAATTGTTTTTATTAAATAAGTTCTGACCCTTTTCTAAAAAATCATTAACTTTATTTGAGTATATCCGGTTGGCAAGATTTTCTAAATTATTTTTGTCTTTCTCTTTTAAATTAGATTCAAAATACTTATCTACTAATTCTAGTCCATTTATGTATGCTTCAAGCGCACCGTCGAGATTCTCGCTTTCTTGTAAATCATTACCTTTTTCAACCAAACTTTTAACTTTTAACGAATAAGTTTCATTGATAGAATTCTCAATCTTTTTAATCATCTCTTCCTCCAGATCCTCCATGTAAAATTCTTTTGCATCATTTAATGTGTCTTTAAGCATACTAATAGCCTTATCCAATTGTTTACTCTCTTTAACTTTTATAGCCTGAAAAAGAGATTCTTCGATTTTCGTTTTATTTAACACATAATTAATTTGGTTTACTTCATAGTCCCTCAAGTCTTTATCCACAATTTTATCTGCAATTCTTACTGCTTCCTTAAAAATGTCAAAAGCAGAATTGAAATCTCCTTTCTCAACAAAATTCGCTGCGTTTTCAATAATATCAATGATTTCAACGGAATATATCTGGTCTATTTGAGACTTTATATTTCTAATCTCATCAATACGTTCTTCTGGCTCTTTAACATGCTCTTCAACAAAACTTAAAGCTTCTAAATACTTTTCAACGGCTTTGTTGTATTCTTTCAGATTTTTAAAATCATTCCCTTCTTGCATGATGGAATTAAGTTTCTTTAAGTCAGATTTCTTTACCATCTTCTATTCCCAATTATAATTAGCTGATTAATTATAGAATTAAACAATTAATCCTTAGAATTAATCCCGCTTTTATAAATTTTTCTTCTTGTAAGATTGCTTCATAAAAAAATCAATCTTTAATTTGGACAATTAATTTCTTTAATTCAAAATTTAATTTACCTAAAAACTGTTGATAATCCACAATAATGAACCAACAAATTTTGAATAGAGTTATATATTTTGGTGGAACTATCCTTACAATAAACGAAAAGGAACCAATAGTTGATGCTGTGGGCGTTGAAGGGGAGAAAATTGTTTTAATAGGGAGTCTAGATCATATTAAAGAGAATTTTGGAACAAATTTTCGCTTAGTCGATTTAAAAGGTCATACATTACTTCCGGGATTTATAGATTGTCATCTTCATCCAATCATTTTCGCATATTATCAACTAAGCCCCGATCTATCAAATATTACAAGTCTTGATGGACTCAAATCGTATTTACAAGAAATTTGTATAAATAAAAAGAACGATGAATTAATAATTTGTTTTAATCTCAAAGAAGAAAATTTTGATATTCCAAAATTACCTACTCGATGGGATTTGGATGAAGCTTGTCCAACTCATCCTATTTTTGTCATGCGATACGATTCACATATCGGTATAGCTAACACTAAAGCATTAGAATTAGCAAATATTGACGAAACCACTCCACTAATAGAAGGTGGAGAAATTAGAAAAGATAGGAAAGGCAGAATTAATGGTATTATTTCAGAAAAAGCTTTAAATCTAATTCTTTCAAAAATTTCATTTCCTGAAGTTAATAAGATGAAGGAAGCCGCTATTAAAGCATTTAAAATTTTAGCCGAAAAAGGGATAACTTCTCTTCATGGAATTCTTAGTGCTGGAACAAATTCAGAGTTTGGAAGTGCTGGAGCAGTGGAAATACCTTTACGGAAATATTTTCAAGATTATATTTTACAAAACTGGTATGCCCTAATTAATACTGAAAAACCAAGTAAATTACATAAATTTAAAAAACCACCTTTGGATGAAGGAAAGAAAGATAGCAAATTTAAGGTAGGGGGTTTAAAATTGTTTTTAGATGGAACATTCGGAGCTAAGACGGCTTGTATGTTCGAACCATTCTCAGATTCTCCAAATAATTGTGGCTATTGTGTTGTTAAAGAAGATGAAATCTATGAAAAAATGAAAGAAGCGCATAATGGTGGATATCAAATCGCAATTCATGTTATTGGGGATAAGGGTAATAGAATTGTTATGAATCTCTATAAGCGTCTTTTAGATGAGTTTCCAAGAGAAAATCACCGACATCGAATTGAACATGCCTCTATGCTAACTGATGATGTCTTAAATGATATGGCAAATTATAATATTATAGCCTCATGCCAACCACCCTTTATAAATTCAGAATTTAAATGGTTACCACGAAGACTTGGTGAAACGCGTTGTAAATATACATATCCAATGAAATCAATAATTGATAAGGGAATAATTTTAGTTTCTGGTTCGGATTGTCCCATTGAAGATCCAAATCCAATTTTAGGTCTTCATGCGTTAGTTACTCGAAATGGATTTATCCCTGAACAATGTATTACAATTGAAGATGCCATAAAAACTTATACCATAAATGCTGCGTATGCCGCTTTTGAAGAAGATATTAAAGGAACTATTGAAGTTGGAAAATTAGCTGACTTTGTGATATTAGATAGAAATCCACTAAAAATACCAAAGAATAAAATTAAGGAAATTAAAGTAGTAGAAACTATTATTAGAGGCAAAACTTTCTACATCAAGTAGAGTTAAAACTTAAAAATACTCCTCTCACTACCAATGTTCTTCCTTTAGAAAGACCTTTTTATTTAAATGGATATTCTTATTCCTTGCAGGAAGCATCCTCCATTAACTATTATTTTTTTAATAGACTCATCTGCAAAAGATAATTATTTCTCTTCAGGGAAAATCACATAAATCACAACCATAATTGCAGAAATTATATAACTTACACCTGAAATTATATCATATCCAATCACTCTATTTCCTCAAGCCAAAACTGTATTTGCGAGAAATGACCAGAAGAATCCTATACATATGAATACGATACTTAATGTCAGGAAAAAATTCTTTCCTCTGAAAATTCCCACTTTCTAGTCTTCTCTTTACTATATTTTATGTACTGTTATCTATAACACAAATGATATTTAAAAACTTTATACCTAAGTGGAAAAAAAAAGAACGAGAACTAGTCCGTAAAGTAAAGATGTTCATCGAATCCTGTCTCTGAAATCAAATCTTGGCCAAGTTTTTGAATGGCTTTCTTGGTAGGATTTTGCAAAATGCGCCTACAGATGTTAACTACTTTAGTTAATTTGGCATCCGCAAAATCTTTGATAATATTATCATATCTTGAAAAATCTATTCCTGCGGTGTAAACTCCAGCATTGGAGTGGTCTGCTGAAGACGAGACTTGCCAATGCTCTACTTTCAATTCGATTTTTGAAAGTAGTAAACTATCGGTAAACCATTCGATGTATAAATCCATTCTTTTCGATTTTCTTTTTGTTGTTTTAAGCATTTTAGCTGCACGATTAAGTCTATCAGGATGCATTTGTCTAAATACCTTCTCTTGAAGCTCGGAAAGACTTTCTTTTACATAAGCTTTAATTTCTTCTAGAATTAAATTAACTTTTTGAGCTCTTTCTTCAGTAATATCTTGATGAATTGTTTTTATATGTTGAGCAATAGATTCATTTAAATCCTGACTTTGATCAATAGAGGTTTCTTGATGGCTTTGAGTGGAAGATGGCGGCGAGGTTTGTATTTCTGATGGTAGGTTATAAATCTCTCTCTGTTGAATGTTAAAAAGTGCTTCTAATTTCGTTGGATCTTGCCTAACTTCGTTAAATTTCTCTTGAATTTCCTCTCGAGAATAGCCCATATTCATTAAGTAAAAAGCTGCGCTCGCTAATTGGTTTTCTAATGCTTCGGAGGTGCTGTAGATTCCTATTCCGCCAAACTGTTCTCTCAACTGATCATCCGCGATTAAACTGATTTTTTCCTCATTAATTTCGTTTAATTTAAATGAATCTATTTTTGTTAGAATATGATCTACTTGATCGCTGCCTAAATAGCTTAAATTTCCAATGGGTCCCACCATATAGGATATCTTTTCCATTTTTTTTAAAAGTTCGGCCACATCCTTTTGAGATTTACCTTTTGAGACCGTTAAGAAATGCTCCAGGAAGTTCTTGCTAAATCCAGCAACAATTTTTATATGATTTTCATCGAATTTATTAAGATGATTGTTTAATCCGTCACCTTGAAATTCTGGGGGAAGATTAATGTTGTAGACTAAGACGTTATCTAGAATCATGTAAATATAATCAGATTTATTCATGTGTACTCTGAAAATTTATATATTCTTAGTTTATATTAATTTAATGTTAAATAATATAGGCAAGCTTACTAAACTAATAAAATTAATAAAATAAATACTTTACATTATCGGAATTTATTATATTTTTTCATAATTTTTGGCTTCATTTAAAAAATTGAAAAAAATGTGAAAATTTAAATTAAAAAAAATTCTTCTTTTCTTGTT
>JBHLLM010000037.1:0-8111 GCA_048885575.1 Candidatus Hermodarchaeota archaeon | reverse complement strand
AATCCAAATCGAGGAATAAAAAAATAGTTAAAAATGAAGTGAAAATTATGGTATTAATTGTAACTCAAACCTGGTATCCCGTTTCACAGGCAGAAAATGCTGGTAAAACTTACATTGAAGCTATGAAAAAGTTCCCACAAGACAGATCGCTGACTAAACCTATATTACAATCTGGTGTTAAAATAGAAAAAGAAGGATTACATGGAATAGCAATTTCTGCTGTTAAGGAAGGAAAAGTCAAGGAGGCCATGGATCTTATATCGAAGAGATTACTTATCTTGGCTAAAGGAGTCGAGGATATTAAAATGTCAATGGATATATATTACGACTTACCTGAAGCAATGCCGCTTGTAGGACTCTCTGCTCCAGAAGCTTAGATGAATTTTCATAATATAAATTCTTAAACTAACTTTTTTTTTAATTTTTAGGTATAAATATTTGATTTTGATGACTATTAATTGACTTAGTTAAAGACTTGACCAAATTTTTGAATGGCGTCCTTAGTTAGATTCTGTAGAATGTATAAAGTCTGTCGTTAATTAATAAAATAAATACATTATTGAAAGGTTTGATATTTTTTTACCATTTTTTGAGCAAAAATCATTTGTTCTTTAGTCTCAAGACTACATGGTCTCAATTTTCGAATCCATTTCACGGGGTCTATATCCTTAGGGATGTATCCGTTTTTTGCTCCCCACGCTACAAGAAATTGCCCAGTTCTCCCACACGCTGCAACACAATGGACTACTATTGATTCATTTTTTGAATTGTGTTTTTCACATATTTTAATAAAGGATTCAATTTGCTTTTCTGTGGGTAATCCATAATCAGGAACATTAATTTGATAATATTGGAAGCATCCTTGAAGATCCTTTCGATTGTCAAATTCCGAACAATTAATTATAATTGATATTCCTTGAGATTTATAGATTTTAAGTATTGGAGGATCTGGCCACCAACTTGCAGCCATTTTCCCTTTAACTATCCATGTAAATGGTTCGGATTTATAGGGCATTCCCTCAATAGGCCAATAGGAAGGTCTTACCATAGCGATATGACTCAGATTTGATCTTTCTTGAAAATTTATAATCTTTCAAAGGTATTAATAATTAATAAAATGTAAAACTTGTTGGAAATGAACAATAAAAAAGATTTAAAACCCTTTGATTTAAGACAATATCCCATCGTTCCATTGGTTGGAGTAGGAGTATTATTAATCCGGGACACCTCGCTATTATTAGTAAAAAGAAAATTCGATCCTGATGCGGGATATTGGGCGATACCTGGTGGACACTTAAACCTTGGTGAAAAAATCAAAAATGCTGCTGAAAGGGAAGCATATGAAGAAACAGGTTTTGTTGTGAAGGTCTCTAAACTTGCTGGCATAATTGATAAGATTATGTATGATAGTGATGGAAAGGTCGAATATCATTATGTTTTGATTAACTTTTTTGTAGAACTAGTAGAAGGGGAATCTAATCAAGAACCAGTTCCAAATTCTGACGCGTTAGATGCTAAATTCGTACCATTCACCGAATTAAAAGATTACACCTTAACAGATTCATTAATTGAGCTATTGAAACAGTTGAAGATAGGTTATTAAATACAAATCTAACATAGCGACAAAAAAGTAAAAATTTATATATCTCTTCATCTAGTCATGATTTGCACCGAAATCTTAGGTGGAGAAATCATGCCCTATATTATTACTAAAATGCAATACCCGAGTCATCAACAGTTCGAGATTGTTAAGACTTGGGTAAAAATAAGGGATAAATACCCCGAAAAAGAAGATTTGGCAGTCCAACTCTGTGCTCCAGTTACTACAAATGAAAATGGAATTGTCGTAATGGCAATTTATGATGTAAAGGAAGGACAGCTAGAGAAAGCTTTAACATATTGGTCAAGTTTTTTATATGAATACATCAGTGTTGAAGGATACGAATATACCATTAGAGTATGGTCTACTTTTGATGAAGCTCTTGCCATAGCTGGAATAGAAAGACCAGAATAATAATTTTAATAATTTCTTTTTTTTATTTTAAATTCACAAAACTGAAAGCCTTAGATTCAAAGTGCTTTTTCTCTAATTAATACTTTCATAAACTCGAAATAAAATCGATATTGCTTTGGCCATTATTACTTTCATGTAACTGACCTCTTGATTAATCTAACCCTAACTAAAATAGATTTTGTTCTATAATAAATAATCCGATATCCTGTAGAAATTTACAAGAATGTAAAACCTTAAATATGTTCAGAAGTAATGATCTCATACTCGAAATCTAAATATAAAGTTTGAAACAAAACAAAAGAGGTGGTAGTTATTACTTTAATTTACAACAGAGTGTTTGTCCCGCCAGACCAAGCTCATATGGTTGGTGCGAAGTATATTGAATGGCTTAAAGACAATCCTCCCGATAAAACAATTGATAAAACATTATGTATCGCGGCGTTATCAGCTGATGATGGAAACATAATGGTAATAGGAATTGGACAAGTAGGAAAAGGTAAAGAAAAGGAAGCGTTGGCACAAGCAACTAGACAGAACTTATTTCTTGCTAGAGAAATCAATGGTTTGAAGTATAAAGTGGATATTGTTCTTGATTTCACAGAAGCTTATAAAATTATAGGAATGGACGCACCAGATGTTATATAGTTAATCTAAACTTTTTCAATCTTTTTTTTATTAATATTATTTCACAAATCTAAGTTTTGAGATTTTCTATTCGAATTAAGTTATTATTTATTAAACGAAAGAATTTAATTCTAATTTTATTATAACTAATTGAGAACTATCTTTTACGCTGTGTAAACAATCAATAAATTAACAAAGGCTAACTGATTTGTCAACGCTTATTAAAACTGCGCGAGAAGGAAAAACTACTAAAGAAATGGAAATGGTTGCTCAAAAAGAGCAACTTGAAGTTGATTACGTACGTAAAGGTATAGCTAGGGGACGAATCGTCGTACCCAAGTCAAACCAACGCGATACCGAACCAATTGGAATAGGGGAAGGTATGCTAGTAAAAATTAACGCAAATATCGGCTCCAGTAAACGAGTATGCAATATAGAAGATGAACTAGAAAAAGCTAAGATTGCCGTAAAATTTGGAGCCGACACCGTCATGGATTTAAGCACTGGAGTAACTGAGGAAGATGTTAAAAACATTCGAAAACGAATTCTTAACGAGATTAAAGTTCCAATTGGAACGGTACCCATTTATCAATCGGCATTAAGAGCATTAGAGACAAAAGGGGCAATTATAAATTTTGACGAAGACGATCTATTCAATGTAGTGGAAGAACAAGCTAAAGAGGGAGTAGACTTCTTTACTATCCATGTAGGAGTGACTAAAGATCTAGTTAATTATTTAAAAGACCATCCAAGAACTATGGGGATTGTTTCTAGAGGGGGAACTTTTTTAGCCGCTTGGATTCTTGAAAATGATTTAGAAAATCCTTTTAATCGTAATTATGATTATCTATTAGAAATGGCCAAGCAATATGATTTTACCCTTTCTCTGGGTGATGGAATGAGACCTGGTAGTATTTTTGATTCAACTGATTACGCCCAGATTCAAGAACTTATTGAAATCTCTAAATTAGTAAAGCGAGCTTGGTCAGAGGATGTACAAGTTATGGTTGAGGGTCCTGGACATATACCTGCGAATGAAATTGAGAGAAACATAAAAATAATGAAATCCTTATGCGACAATGCTCCTTTTTATGTTCTAGGCCCCCTAGTTACTGACATTGCTCCAGGATACGATCACCTCGTAAGCGCTATTGGGGGTGTGATGGCAGGATTAGCTGGTGCTGATTATTTATGTTACGTCACTCCATCTGAACATTTGGCATTACCTAATAAGGAAGAAGTAAAAAGAGGTGTAATTGCTTCAAAAATCGCTGCTCATGCAGTAAACATAGCTAAATATGGCAAAAAAGCATCAGATTGGGACTATAGAATGGATATCGCGCGAAAAAGCCTCGATTGGGAAGGAATGATAAAACAATCAATCGATCCAGAATTATCACGGGAGATTCATTACCGAAATGGAAGAATTGATGATGATGTGTGCAGTATGTGCGGAGAATTCTGCGCGATTAAGATTCTAAAGGATGCTCTTGACAAAAAAGCGTCAAAGAAAATTCTTTAATTGAAAATCGTTTTTGTTATTTTTTTAAGTTTATTTATCATATCTTCAGCGTTTTTACCAAATAGTCTAATCATCGGTTCTTTTCCTATTGCTCCTTTATCCCAAATAATGTCCGGAATTCTCTCATTTTCTTTTATACTCCTTTTTATTAACCATTGCATAGTAGATTCTTCCTCAATCATTATTTCTTTGGGTTGGTTTTCTCTAACTATCTCCGTAATAGTTAAATCTGTTCTCTCTTGAAGTAATTTAATCCACTCAGATTTATATTTTATATTTAACGCAAAATTAATCGAATTATCAAACTTCTTAGCCTCAAGGATTAATCTTGCGGTATGATCTGAAGAACCAAATTTTATTTCACCTGATGCTTTTGGATATCCCCTCACAATTGTAATTCGTCCTTCAATTCCTGCTACATCTTCCTTAGTAACTGCGTTAGGGAGAGATCCTGAAATGTTCATTCTTACTTCTGGTATTAGCAAGCTAAACTTACTATTACTTGAAATAAAATTATAAATATCTTTGATTTGATTAATAACTTTGATCTGTTCAATATTCAGCGTTAAATCGATTATTTTTCCCTCATGGGGTAGTTCAATTAAATTATGAAATTGTTCATCAAAAAAGTGCTCAGCTTTTTCAATTGATCCTAGTAAAGAATTTCCTAATGATAAGTAAGCTGCAATTGATGAAGAAAAAACACAACCAGTTCCGTGTACATTTCCGGGAAACAATAGTCTTGGTTTCTCAAATATCTTAAAAGTAAGATTCTCTTTATTATTTATTAATTCGTTTATGCAACAAAGGTCAATTATATTATTATAATTAGCTTCTACACTTTTAATAACAACGACCTTTTGAGTTGCGGAATATTTCTGATCTCTATACATTTTTTTTATAATTGCTTTCGCAGCATCTTTTAACAATTCTATATCATCTAAGGTTTTATTTTCAAGATCCTTATTAGCGTAAAAGCTAGCTTCACTTAAATTAGGTGTTAAAACAGTTACTAAAGGAAAAAGTTCTCTTTCAATTTCTAGTTCAAGACCTTCGCTCGAAAGTCTTTGACCAACACTTGAAATGTTAACAGGATCTAACACAGCGATTAATTTATGAGTTAAAATGGTGTTTTTTATAATATCTAAAGATTGAATATCTGGTATCATTCCTATTTTAACATATTTGATAGGGTAAGCATTCAAAATAACATCGAGTTGTCGACCTAACTCTTTCGAGAGAGATTTAAATCCATAGAAATCTGTAGCCGTTTGATAAGTAATTGCTGTAATTACCGAGAACGGGTGAACTCCAATCCGGTCAAATGTTCTGATATCAGCCTGAATTCCCGCTCCAGAGGTTGGATCAGCTCCCGCAATGGTCAAACAAAAAGGTTTCATAGTATAATACTAGTAAAAATAGAAGCCTATTTAACTCTTTCATACGCCCATCTTGCTTTATCATATAAACCCAAGGCTTCGTATGCCTTTCCAAGGTAGAGAAATCCGTCGGGATAGTCGTATTTTTCCTTTACTAGTTTAAATAGCTGATTAATTGCCAGATCATAACGCCCTCTCATGTAATTAACCTTACCTTTTAAAAATAAAATATTATATTCTTCTTCAATTGAGTTACTATCGTTATTATGAAAATCTAATCTTGATAAGGCATATTCAAATTCTCCTTCGTTAATCAGTACTTCAATTGATTCAATAAATTTTAAAAAAGTCATTTTAGAAGCAAATTCTTTTATTTTTTTTATTTTCTTCCGCCTGAGTTCTTTTTCTAAAGAAAGTTGTTTCTCCATTTCTTTTTGATTAATAAATTCTTTAAATTTGTTGATGACTTGTTTGGGATAGGGCTCTCTACAAAGAGGACAGTGTGAAGAATGAAGTAGCCATTCCTTTAAACAATCAGTGTGGGTGAGATGACCATTTGGGCAAACTTGGGAAGAATTCACTCCATTAATAATACCCAAATGACAAATTATACATGTAGGCATATCAATCAGAAAACTATTTAATAAATTATAAAATTATCACTTTTAAGTATATGTTGTTTTTATTAATTCATTCTAATATATTCGTATTATACACTAATCCATTATGTCATTAATCAAAAAGCGACTCTTCAATCAGCTCTTCACAAAATTTTTAGTCAAGTACGAAGAAGTAGATGCCATAATTGTTTCTGATCACGAAGGATTTATCATTGCTGGTAAAAAAAGAGCAACGGTTGATATGGAATTAGTTTCAGTATTAACTGCATTAATAAATCCAGTTCTCGAAAGAATACGAGACGAGTTTGCTTTTAAAAAGTTTGGATCCGCGAGTTTTGATACTGAAGAAAATCGTTTAGCCTTTATTTCTATAGATGAAGAGACAACTTTAAGTTTAGTGTTAGATATTATGGCTTCAGTCGATAAGATTAGCCCCTATGCTTACTTTCTTGCTGAAAAGATATCTCAAATTATTAACGCAAGCGAAGAAGATATCATTCAAATTGATATACCTAACTTTGGAACGGAAATTGATACTTTAAGCGATGCTAGCAGAATTAAAGACCAGATTTATCAGATGCGTTTAGATTCGGGAGGAATATATAAATTCAAATTTATAATTATTGGTGATAAAGCAGTAGGAAAATCATCAATTGTTAGAAGATTTGTGGAAGACAAATTTTCTCTTGATTACCGTTCTACACTTGGATTAAATGTTCTTTCACATTCTATGAACTTTTATGGTAACGAAGTTAATTTTATGCTTTGGGATTTAGGAGGGCAAGCGTATTTTCAGCGCTTTCGTCGCACTTATTATAAAAGTGCCCAAGCCGCTTTTATCGTGTTCGATGTTTGCGAACAAGATACTTTCTCAAACGTAAAGCTCTGGTACAAAGAACTAGGAGATTTTCTCGATAATAAAAATATCCCAGTTGTTATTGTAGGAAATAAGATTGATTTATCTGATCTGAGAAGCGTTCAATATAGAGAAGGAATAGCTCTAGTTGACGAACTTTCAAAGAAAAATCCTGACAGCGACTTTTCTTACATTGAAACCAGCGCTTTAACGGGAGAAAATATAGGAGATGCATTTAGCTTAATAGCTTATCACTATATAACAAAAAGTCAAGAACGGGAAGAGAAAAAACTAAAAGATAATTTAATGATTCAGATTAATTCGATTTTAAAAAAAAATAAAAAGTTAGAGATCACATTTATTACCGAAGATCCTTTTTGGAGCCCAGGGTTACAAATCTTAAATCAGGTAAATAGTTTATATGAATGTGACAAGATATTAGATGATAAGGAAAAAAGGATTTATCAGTACTCCAATGGATTGCTTATAAAGAATTTTCTTTTTGATATTATTGATGTTGCAGAATCTGACGGAGTTTTTGTCATCTTTGATGCGCGTAAACAAAAACATATCGATCCTAAATGGAAGGAAGTAATCATTAAAATTATTAGTAACTTAAAAGAAAATAGAGTAATTCTGATTGGTATTCGAGTTTCTGATGAAATCGACTGGTCAAATATTATGGAAGAATTTAATGTTAATGAATATTTGGAAGAAAAAATGGTATCACTCCTGTTTTTTAAGATTGGACTCGAGTATCGCTTGGAAATATATGATGAACTTGAAGTAATGTTAAATACTATAATTAATTCCCAAAATTAATTCTAAGACCGGGCTCAAAAATCTAATATTTACAAACAACTACTTTTAAAAATAAGTGCAATTATATTTATGATAAGAATATTTTCTTCTTGATTTTATTCAAGTTTGAAGGTGTATTCCATTGTTAATAAATAGAAAACGACTATTTAGCGAGATTCTTAACAACTTTCTGGAAAGATTTTCTGAAGTGGAAGCGATAATTGTCTCAGATGACGAAGGTCTAGTAATTGCTGGAGAAAAAAGAAAAGATACTGAAAGTAATATAGAGATTGTG
>JBHLLM010000036.1:0-13226 GCA_048885575.1 Candidatus Hermodarchaeota archaeon | reverse complement strand
GAACTAGAAAACTCATTAATGGATTTAAGGATTAAAAAAGCTAGTATTACTAAAATGGCGCTAGATTTTGATATGAAAGAACTCGCGGGTGAAATTACAACTGACGAACTTGAAATAAAGAAGCAGAAATTGAAAATAATTGAAGCTAATATCGATAAACAAATCATTGATTTAGAGAAATTATTAAAGAGTTAAGAAATTTACCGTTCTTCCTAGGAATAATTCAATACTTTTGATCCTAAATAGAAAAAAATATTATATTTTCATAAAAAGATTTTTTATTCATTTTTCCTTAAAAGAGTTAACTTTACATAATTAAGAAATTTATTATGAAATTTGCTTATTAGGTGTATGTTTTGCCAACTGTAATCATGAAATTTGGGGGAAGTTGTTTAGTGGATAGGGATGCTTTTAATGAAATTCTTAATATCTTAAATGTATATAAAAATGTTAAAAAAATACTTGTTGTATCAGCATTTAATGGAATTACAGATTTATTATTAAATACAGCTCAAAATGTTAACGATTCAAGAGTGCTTGATAATAATATCGCAATTTTAGAAAAAAAACATTTTAATATCGTAGAACAAATCTTCGACGAGGATTCAGAGGCTTATACAAAAGCAAAAATTTGGATTGACAAAAAACTTAGTGAATTAGAAGACACATTTTCTGATGTTAAGGAATTTGGATTAGAACCCTATTATCAAGATTATATCTTAAGTTTTGGGGAAATTCTATCAACATATATTTTAAATCAATATATTCTAAGTAAGGGTCTAGATTCAGTATATATTCCAGCAAATAAACTGATTATAACTAATGATGAGTTTAACAACGCGTATCCCTTTTATGAACTCACAAATCAGCGGATACAAAAACTGGTGATCCCACTACTAGAAAATCGCAAAAAAGATATAATTATCTGCGTAACTGGATTCATTGGGAGAAATAAAATCGGATATACTACCACTTTAGGAAGAGGTGGCTCCGATTACTCAGCAACAATTCTTGCCCATTCGATATATGAAACAGCAGAAGACAAAAATATTAGAGTTATTTTGTGGAAGGATGTAGATGGATTAATGGCGATTAATCCAAAATATATTCCAAAATCAACACTTATTAGAAACTTAGATTACACAGAAGCTAAACATATTGCTAATTTTGGAGCTAAAATACTTCATCCTAAATGCCTTGAAGCAATCGAGAAAAAAAATATACCTCTCGAACTAAGAAATTTCAGTAAACCTTTGGAAAAAAATGATTTTACAGAAATTTCGCAGCACACAGATAAAAATGAGATCAAAGGTATTTCTACAGTAGAAGATGCTGTAATTATTACCATTGCTTCAGGTAGTTTAGTTGATGTTCCAGGAGTTTTGGCAAAAATATTTAAAGTTATGAGTAAATTTAAGATTAGCGTCTCTTTAGTAGCTCAAAGTGCTTCTGAAGTTAGTACCTCATTTATTGTAAAAGAAAAAGAATCCAAGAAAGCAGTTGAAGCTTTATACAATTCAGGGCATTTTACTGATTTTTTTGAAATCAAATCTGAAGAGGTAGCAATCATCAATATAACAGGTTTTAAAATATTAGAGAACTTAACCAAAGCCAAGATCTTTGAAGCATTAGAGAAAAAAAAAATTCATGTAAAAGCATTGACTCAAAGTACTGAAGAATTAAATCTTTCGTTAGTTATAGATAGAAAAAACATTAACACTGCCATTAATACCATTCACGATGACTTATGTGAAGATTTTGACCCTGGAAAAAATCATCCAGAGAAATAGTGAAAAATGTTAATAATAATCAGAAAAAGTTCAATTTTAATTTATTGACTTCTTGATTCGACAATTCTACGAGTGAGTTCAGTAAAAGCATCATCTACATTGATCCCTGTTTTAGCTGAAGTTTCAATGTAAATACTTCCTTCCCTTTCAGCAAAGACTCGTGCTTCTTCTCGATCAATAACTTCTCCGACATCTTCAAGAAGATCTACTTTATTTCCAATTAATACAAATGGGATGTTTTCATTGCTGAATTGACGAATTTCTGTAAGCCACTTCCTTGTTTCAATATAAGTTTGTTCCCTTGTTAAGTCAAAAACTAACAAAGCGCCAGCAGCTCCCTTGTAAAATGTTGAACGGATGAACTCAAATCTTTGTTGACCGCCTATGTCCCATATGGAGAGAGTTGCTACTTCCCCGGGCTTAAACTCTACATCTTTGGTGAGAATGTCTACTCCGACTGTTAACTTATAATTCGCGGCAAATCGGTTTTTGATAAACCTCTGAACAAGGCTCGTTTTTCCAACAGCGGCAGCTCCCGTAAGTAAAACTTTTAACTTAAAACTCGACATAGAAGACCTCTACCTTGAATAATATTCTATTATTTTTAAAAATTTCAATTGAATATAAGATATTATCTTTATTATTAAATTCTATTTATTTATTTCTTTTTAAAAATTAAATACAGTTTCAGATAAAAATTTAATATATTTATCTCTTAAATACTTTTATACTCTTTTACAATAATTATATACTTAATATTAAAGGTTTCTGTTATTTACATTAAATTCTACAAAAAGTTCTATTTTCTTTACTCAACTGTGCAATATTTTCGGTATTTGGGTGAGGAAATATGATAAAGAAATGGATTCACCTTTTTGGAATATCGTTATATTCTGTTAGACTAGGAAAATATTCTAGATTTAGATGGGGAAAATACATAGCTTGTGCGTATTCTTTTTGAAATTCTTGTTTTATAGCGATTTCGACATATTTTATATTTTCGGTTAATTTTCGAGCTTTAGCTCTTAAATTAATATTTAATAAACAATTTTGAGCTCCAATCCCAGCAGCGTTTCCAATTTGATATATTAATTCGTCAGAAATATCAGGAATCATACCAATGAATTTAGCATTACTTTTATTGATATAATTTCCAAAAGCTCCTGCTAAATAAATCTGTTTAATTTTAAGCTTAAGCTTATATGCTTGATTTAAATAGTTTAGAATTATTCTTGTTCCAGAATAAAATGCTGCTTTCGCCATCTGTAATTCTCTTATATCATTTTGGGTTATCGTAATATTTCTATTAATTGGAGTAAGATTTTTTTCTACTAAGATAAACTCGATATTTTTGTCATTTTTGATGATATTTTTGTGATCTATTAATTCCTTATTGAAACTCCCACTTCTAGTAATAATTTTTGATTTCAACATTTCTGCTACAGCGTCGATTATTCCGGATCCACATATTCCTATTGGTTCCTTATTATTGATAGTTGTATATCTGACTTTTAAATTCGTAGGGTCAATCTCAATAGTATCAATTGCGCCTGATGCGGCTCGCATTCCGTTTTTTATATGAGCTCCTTCAAGGGCAGAACCTGCTGCGCAAGATCCTGTGGCAAGAATATTTGTATTTCCTACAACAATCTCACCATTAGTTCCTACATCAATAGCTAATGTTAAATCTGATTCTTTATCTATTTGTGATGATAATATTACCCCTATTGTGTCTGCTCCAACAAATCCAGCAACTAAAGGAAGTATGTAAGCATAACCTCCGCGATTGATTTTAAGATTTATATCTTTAGCTTTTACATTTAAATCTTTCCTAAACGCTGGCACATATGGGCTTAAACCAATATAAGACGGATCGATATTTAGGAAGATATGGTGCATAACGGAGTTACCAACAAATGTAGCTTCATATATTTGGGAAGGTGAAATTTTAGCATCAGTACAAGTCTCATCAATAATTTCATTTAAAGCGTTTATTACAGCAGTATTAAGCTTTAGGAGCCCTTCACGATTGTTCTTAATAAAGGTAATACGCGAAACAACATCTTCGCCATATGCAGTTTGGGGATTAAGAGCTGATGCAGTTGAATAAGTTTTCCCGTTGTTTAAGTTAATTAAATACCCTACTAAGGTTGTAGTTCCAATATCAAAAGCAATTCCATAATTATTTTCTACTTCATCTCCAGCTTCGCAATCAATAATTACATTTTCTTCATACAGAGTTAATGTAACCCGATGGTTGTCTTTTCTTAATACTAAAGGTATTTTTTTTAAGGTATCGAATTCAATTAAAGGGTCTAAGTGATCTTTATAAATTTCTGTTTTAGATTTAAGAGCTGATATTATCCTTTCTAAATCAGGAGTAGAATCTTCTAAATTTGGTTTATTAACTTCAATAAATACTTTCTTAACATTAGGATTTAGGTTAATGCCCTTATTTAACCCAGAAGTTAAAATTTTAAAATCTTCAATCAACATTTCTTGGGGTAAAAATACTCTAATTTGAGGTTCAGGATGTTTTTTTCTGAAATTGATTTGGTCTCTCGAGATATAACATTGACATGCTAATCGCCTATTTTCACTTATCTCTTCCTTTGTTAGTAAACTCATTTCAGAATCAGTAAGAGGATTTATATATCTATTTCCTTGTTGGATTAATAATTTACACTTCCCACATGTTCCAAGACCACCACATAATGATCTTATTCGAATACCTGAATTTACTAATAATTGATAAATGGAGTTATTTTTTTTATAGTATAATCTTCTTGAGATCGGTTCAAAATCAATAATTATTTTAGAATTATCACTCATCATTAGGAGCTCTTTATACCAAGTAATAAAGATTGAAATAAAGTTTAGATATTTTTAGTTTTACTAAAACGATTTATAATAGTTCGGTTATAATAGTAAGGGTAATCATTAAAATATAAAAAGTTTAATTAATAAATCGGTTTAATTTATTGTAAGAAGTAAGAATAATTTCACTTAGCCTTTATTCCATATTTCAATTATTAAATAAGGAGTATATATTAAAATGGAAGGAAAAGAAGAATTAGCTCAAGAAGCCTTAAAATATCTTAATTTAGCTCAGAATTTTGAAGAAGAGAAAAACTTTGAAAAAGCTGTAGAGAGTTATCAATTAGCTGCAGATTATCTTAAAAGTAGTGGGTATCTGGTTAATAAAATTAGCGATATTTATTCTAGAATTCAAGAATTAAAAGAATTTGCAAAACAAGAGATAATTTTCAGTCAAGCTAGTGCAAAAAGTCAAGTTGAACAAGTACAAGATAAAGCATTTTCTTTATTAGATGGAGCCCAAAAACTAGAATCTGATGGATTTTTGGAGGATGCTATTAATCAGTATATGTCAGCTATCAAATTATTGGTTGAAGCAGGGTGGACTGAAGCTCAATTAGAGAACTTAAAAATTAAATTAACCCAAATTGCAGACGAGCTAGAAAAGAGAAAATTAATGGAAAAACAAACCAAATTTGAAACTTTACAATCAACTAATGTTTCTTTAGAGACTGAACCTCAGGTTTTGAGTGCATTTGGAGAAAAAAGAAGCGTAGCTAAAGAAGAAGAATTAAAAAGATTTAAAGAAATGAAAATCCAGGAAGAGAGAATTCAAAATGAAGCTTTTGCTTTCATTGATGATGCTAAATTCTTTGAGAAAGATAAGAAATTTGATAAAGCGATAGAAAATTACGAAAAAGCTGTGAATTTATTAGAATCAATAGGATGGCAAGATCAAACACAGAACATTACCCTTATCATAAACAAATTGAAAAAAGAAAAAATTGAGTATGAGAAATTCAAAAAGCAAAAGTTGGTAGAACCGACAAAATTAGAAGAACCTGGAAAAGATATAAGTGATGAGATAAAAGAAATTAGAAGAGACGACGAAAAAATACAGTTTGACGCGTTTAATTTAGTTGATATTGGGAAGAAATTGGAACGAGAAAAAAAATATGAACAAGCTATAAACAATTTTGAAAAAGCAATTGAATTATTTCAAACTATAGAATGGGATTCATACATTCAGCCTGTTAGGAATTTTATCAAAAATGTAAAAGAAAAGCAAGAAAATGAAGAAAAAGCTGAAGAATTAATACAAAAGAGAGATACTAGCCTTAAAGATCTACAAGATATAATTTATTTAAAAGAAAGAGAAGAAATAATACAATCAGCCAAGGAATTAGAACAAAAGAGATTAGAATATGAAAGAAAAAGAAATGAAGAATTAAGAAGAGAAGAACAATTTTTTGGTGTTTTAGATGAAGCTGATAAACTACTAAAAGAAAATCGATCCTTTTCTGAAGCTATAAATAAATACACAGAAGCATTGGACTTACTTACAAAATTAGGAGTTGGTTGGGAGACTCATGCTACTACTATAAAAAATACAATTTCGAGTATAAAAAAGTTACAAGAAACTCAAATTGAAAAAGATCTGGAGGAACAAAAGAGATTAGAACAACGTAGAAAATTAGATCTAGAATTTCAACAACAAACATCTATCCAATTAGCTAAAGAAAGAGAAAAAATAAAACAAAGAGAAAGCGCATTACAAATAAGAAGAAATGAGATTGAATATAGAGAAACTCAAAAAGAGGCGGCATTTGAAGCTTTAGACGCAGCAGAAGATTATGTTAAGAAATCGGATTTAGATAATGCAATAATAGCTTATCAGACAGCCGGTAATATTTTTGCGAGTATCCAATGGGATGATGAATTGCATTTAATCGAAAATTCTATAAGAGACCTTGAAAAACGGAAGAGAGATCAATCAATCGCAAATCAAAAAGAAATGCAGAAATCTATTGAGAAATATAAAACAGAACAACTTTTTCAAGAACAAATGTCTAAGCAGCTTCAACAAGAACGAGAGAAATTGAGAAGAAGAGAGATAATGATAAGAGATCAAAAAGCAGAACTAGAATATCGAGAGAAAAGGAAAGAAGAAGCTTTTAACATATTAGACCAAACCCAATTTTTCCTTGAGAGGGGAGATTATGAAAAAACAATCGAAATGTATCAAGATGTTGCAAATATCTTTGCTAGTATCCAGTGGTATGATGAAATGGAAAGAATTGGTAATGCCATTATTGAAATTGAGAATAAGAAACGCACTGCTGAAATTAAAAAACAGAAAGAAATTGAAAACATAATCAAAAGAGAACGAGAAGATAGAGAGTTTCAAGAGAAAGTTGTTAATCAAATGAAAATTAAGAAAGAGAAATTAAAACAGAGAGAAATAATCCAGAAGAAACGTGAAGATGAAATATCATTCAGGGAAACTCAAAAACAAGAAGCCTTTAAAATGTTAGATGAAGCTCAAAATTATCTATCTTTAGGGAAATTTGATCTTGCTATTGCTAAATATCGAGAAGTTAATGGTGTCTTTGCCCAAATTCAATGGTTAGAAGAAATACCATTAATCAATCAAACTATAAATCAAATTGAAAATAAAAGGAAAGAAGAAGAACTCAGAAAGCAGAGAGAATTTGAGCAGATTATTAAAGAAGAAGCTGAGCATAAAGAATTTCTTAACAATATTAAAATTCAAAGAGAAAGAGAACAACTTAAAACTCTGAAGATAAAAGAATCGTTAGAACAAAAGAGGAAAATTAGTGCACAAAATCTTACACTTCAGAATGAAGCTTTTAAAATGATTGAAGAAGCTGATGAATATCTAAATGCGGATAATTTTGATGACGCCTTAGGAGCGTATCAGAAAGCTCTTAATGTTTTAAAAAGTATTGGATGGACAGGTAGCTATATTGCTTTACTGGAAGATTCGATAGAAAGTATCGAATCCAAAAAGAAAGAGAAAGAAGATCAAAATCTTCTAAAAAAAGAGAGCTTAAGAAAGCAACTAGAGGAAGAAAGGAAATTTGAGCAGGAAATCGCCCAGAACCTCCAAAAAGAAAAAGAAAGAATGATTGCGAAGAAAGTTGAGCTCCTCAAGAAAGAAGAAATTTTACAAATTACCGAAAAACAAAAAGAAGAAGCTTTTAGATTAATGGAGAATGCAGAAGAGTTATTAAAACAGGGAAGATATGAACAAGCCATCGAGAATTACTATCAAGCAGAGTTAATTCTGATTCAAATCAATTTTCCAACTGATCTTGTTAAAGATGCAATAACTATAATACAAGAAGAGAAGAAAAAAGCAGATTTAGCTAAGCAACAAGAATTAGAAGCGAAATTGAGGAAAGAAGAGGAAGAAAAACATTTCCTAATGGAAATTACGAATAAAATGAAGTTTGAGGAAGACCTAATGAGAGCGAAACAAATAAAGCTTAAACAGAAAGAGGAATTACAAAAAGACCTACAAAAGCGCAGAGAAGTTGCTTTTGAGTTAATTGATGAAGCGGATAACTTATTAAAACAAGGAAAATACGAAAAAGCACTTGAATATTATAGAAGTGTTGAATTGGTACTAAGCGAAATAAACTATCCCACAAATTCGATCAAAGAGCAAATTAATAAAGTCAAGGAAAAAAGAAGAAGTAATGAATTGCAAAAACAGAAAGAACTTGAATCTAAACTTAAAAAAGAAAGAGAAGCGTTTGAGTTCCAAAAGAAAATCGCTAGAGATTTAATTTTAGATAGGAAGCGTTTAAAATTAAAGCAAATAGAAATAGAAAAGAGAAAATTAACGCAGGAAAATATTAAAAGGAAAAAGGATGATGCTTTTAAAATCTTAGATGATGCAGAACGCTATATTAAAAATTCTGAATTTGAAAATGCAATAATAAGCTATAGAAAAGCTATGCTAATTCTAAATGAAATACAATTCCCTACGGATTCAATTAGTGAAATGATAACAAAAGCAAACAATCTTAAGGTAAAAAGGGAACAAGAAGAACAACAAAAATTGAAAAGAGAACTTGAAAGATTAAAAGAAGAAAAAAATTTAGAGGTTATACTAGAAGAAAGGCGAGCACAAGAGAGAGAGAGAAAAATAGCCCAACAGATCGCAATTCAGCAGAGAGAAAAAAGTGTCCAAGATCAACTAACATATAGAGAAACTGCTTATTCCTATCTAGAAGACGGAGGGAGATTTCTTAAAGCGAGACCACCTGATTTTGATAAAGCAATATCCTTATATGTACAAGCTAAAAATTTGTTAGCTGAAAAAATTGGATGGGAACCCGAAATAAATAATTTGAATATACTAATTAATGATTTAGTTCAAGAAAAAGCTAAATATGATGAGAAGAAAAAGTTAGAAGCAGAGACTAGAATTAAAAGACAACAAGAATATGAAGCTTTTCGACAACAAATTCAAAGAAAACAACTGGAATACGATATTAAAAAGCGAGAACAACAAAAGAAATTAAAGAAATTATATGAAGATCAAAAATATGCTGCAATAACTAAGGAGGAAGGTTTAAGTTTAATTGATGAAGGCAAGGATTTAGCTATGAGATATAATTTTGATGAAGCTTACAGAAAGTTTAATCGCGCGATTCAAAAATTCAATGAAATTGGCTGGAGCGAACAAACGAAATATATTCAGAAAGAGATAGAAAACACAAGATTTTTCGAGCAACAGGTAAAAGAGAATAAGATCAAAATTCAAAAAGCACATGAAGAATTAGAAGCTAAAAAAAGAAAGGAAGAACGCCAATTTAAAATAGCTGAGAGTAAGTTACAAGTAACTATTAAAGAAGTGGGTGATTTAGCTAGTGAAGTCTCACAACTTATCAAAATTAAAGAAGCACAAGATGAAATAAAAAGAAAGCAGAGAAGGGAAAAGATAATATCAGAATCTAAAGAATTTAAAAGAGATTTGAAAGATCTCATTAATTTGAAAGAACAATTAATTAAAGAACTGTCAGACTCCAAGAAAGAGGAAGAAAAAAGAAAAAGAGAGCTGGAATTAGCCAAAGATAAAGAAAAAGCAGACGAAATTAAGAAATTACTAAAGGAAATGTCAAAAAAATAAGCGAACTAAATCAATATCCCCTTTCTTTTTTTTTAAAATTATTTCCCAGGTTAATGATGTAAACCAAACTAACTATACTTGTCCCGAATAAAAGTACAAAAATTAAGTTGCTATATTCTACAACTAATTGTATTAAAAAATTACCCGCAGTTCTTTGAGTTAGTTTCACTACCAAGAAATAATCTTGTTCTACATCGGAAAAAACCCCTATTCTTTTTGCTGAGCTCTCGTGCAATAGTTGATTAGCAGTTTGAGAGACTAGATTCGGTATTCCATATTCATTAGGTTCCATTTCATACAAATACATCTCTGCGGGTACCGAATTCAGTTGAATTAGTTCAAAATAGTAGTAATTTGGCTTAAGTCTAATTGGCAAACAAAACACAGTATAGTTTTGAGTTAGAGAAAGTGAAATTTTTGTGCTTTCATTTATTAAAATGGGAGCATTAAGTGATTCTAACGCAGCGTAACCTTGAATAACCCCCCATCCTTGTATATTATCTTGAACACTACTGGGATTTATAGTCTTAAATGAAGTTAACGAGAGGATGCTTTTTAGTTGCAAAGGTGTTAAAGTTTCGGTTTTTTCTAACATCAAGGCTGCTAATCCTGCCACAAATGGAGTAGCACCTGAAGTTCCTGTTCCGAATGCGTAATCATCTGGAAAGTCAGTGCCTGCACCATATATACTTACTGCTGGAGCACATACATCAGGCTTTTTGACGAATTCAAAACTTGGACCTTTCGAACTAAACTCATACATATCTCCATCATAATCTACTCCCCCAACTGCAAGTATCTTTTTATCTGAAGCAGGAGAGTTAATAGCTCCTTCGTTACCAGCCGCAGCTACTACTAAAATTCCCTTATCGACAAGTCTTCTAGCGATTTGTTGAAGATATGCTATTTGAAGTAAGTTATTCGCGTCTGGCTTTGCTCCAAAACTCATGCTGACGATTCTAATGTCGTAAATATCTTTATTTTGAACGATCCAATTGATAGCATTTTCAAAAAGAGAAACATTCGTTTCCCCACTATTATCAAAAATTTTTAGTATAACTAAGTTCACTCCCGGCGCTACACCTTGATAATCGCTACAATTTCCTCCCAATATAGAAGCTGCCCATGTACCATGCCCGTTATTATCTTGAGGGTTATCAGATGTATTTGTTATTAAATCGAAGTATTTAATAATCCGATCAGACCATAATAATTTACCATCGTTAGTAAAAACGCTGTGGTTATTAAAAATACCAGTATCTATCACGACAACAGTGATATTTCTTCCTGTCAACCCATTCTCCCATAAACTTTCCTGCAAACCAATATAATCCTGTGCATTGTAAGTAGAACTAATTTGTATTTCACTTGAAAAATCATTTAAAACATTATTTTTATTAGAACTATTTTGAATTAAATCGACAGGCTTATGAATATTATAATTATTGGTAGCAAGATATACAATTTGGGTTATAGGAAGCGTTATAATGACGATAAAAATTATAAAGAGCTTTTTCAAATAGAAACACTAAAAGAATTTAAATTTTCTTGAAGAATAACTTATATATAATATAATAAAATTTAGGGATATTTAAAATGACAGTAAACAAGGAAGAGATCAAAAAATCCCGAATGTACGCTCGACAGCAGTTGATAGATGGGTGGGATCAAGAAATCGTTAGTGAAGGATGCGTCATGATCGTAGGTGTTGGAGCTTTAGGTTGCGAGATTGCTAAGGATTTCGCCTTAATGGGAATAGGTAAAATTGTTTTAGTAGATTTAGATACTATTGAAACCTCTAACCTTTCACGTCAAATGCTTTTCAAACCTGGGGATGAAGGTCGTCCTAAAGCAGAAGTTGCTGCTGAAAGGCTAAAATATATGAATCCTTTTTTAATTGTTGATTTTTACTTTGAAAAACTCCAAAAGTTACCAATGTCTGTATACGAAGAATGTGATGTTATTATTGCAGCTTTAGATAACTTTAACGCAAGATTAGATTTAAATAAAATATGTCTAAGACTAAAAAAACCTATGGTAGAAGGCGGGACAGTAGGATTTGAAGGACATGTTCAAGTAGTTATTCCAGACGGGTCTGGACTTGAATATAAAAATAGAGAAGTAGAAATCGAAAAAATTGTAGAAGCTAAGATGTGGGAATTTGATAATCCAGAGTATTTAGATGCCCAAAAAGAAATAGAACAGCTAGAACATTTAATTGAAAGGTTGAGAATTGAGAAACTAGAGCCTTTTAGAAAAATAGTGAGAAAACAAGTTGAAGCTGAATTTGATAAAAATTACGCTAAAGATTTATTGAATATTACTCCTTGCTATCGTTGTTTGGTTCCTATACCTCCTGCAGATGATAAATTAGTAGCAGCGTGTACTTTGAAGGGCCTTCCGAGAAATAGAAATCATTGCGTTATAAAAGCAGAAGTTAATTTCGAAAAAGAGTTTGGTTTTAAACCAGATATGAATGTAGATGATGATTTAGTAAAATTAAAGGCATTAGCTCAAAGGGAATTAGAAGAATTACGAACAAGAGTGTTTAATGAAAATGTTTCCCCCGAAAAACTAGAAACCCTTAGCCCAGCTGAAATCCAAGAGTGGAAAGATAATATTAAAGAAACATTTGGTCCTGATTACAAGTTTGAAGAAATGGAGAATATATTAGGAAATAAAATTGCGGCTGTTCAATCTGTGAGCTCTATTATTTCTAGCATACAATCTCAAGAAGCCTTAAAACTTTTATTTAGATTACATGGTAGAAGTATTGGTCCTCCTATGGATCCTCCTTATATTAATTATAACGGCGTATATGGTCAATTTGATCATTTAGATATTACTAAAAGGGATGACTGTCTTGCTTGTGGGAAAATTGAAGGAGAAGAGAATGTACAAATTGTTGTTCCATTTGACGCCGATATAGGTTACATATTCAAAGCTATGAGAATAACAGGTCACGAACTAGAACCAATATTGTGGATGATTACAAATCCAGTTACAAAAGAAATGTTTTGGAATCCCTACATGAGTGGAGAATTTAAGGATCCAAATATAAAATTAACTGCTCTTAAAATTAAAAGTAATGATATTATTACTCTTACTCCTTTAGGAAAAGCAAAGGTGGAGTCCGAGATTAAAAAGTATAATGTAGTAGTAACTTACATGTAATTTTTCATAGATTTTACTTTTTAATTTGATCTTACTGTATTAACTAATTTTTCGAGATCAGATACATAATATGAATCAACTCCGGCATTTTCTCCTGCTAATAAATCAGATTTTAAATCTCCAAAATATATCATATCCTTATTGAGTACTTGAAAATGATCTCGAATTTTCAATAATCCTTCAGGTTCAGGTTTCCATGCTCTTACATCTTCTCGTCCTACGCAAAATTCGAACTTATCAGCTATTCCTGCTAATTGTAGTGATTTTATTATAGTATATCTCGT
>JBHLLM010000035.1:0-13242 GCA_048885575.1 Candidatus Hermodarchaeota archaeon | reverse complement strand
TAATTAATAAAGATACAAATGAAATATGATATATAATATATTAGATTTGACACTTTTAATTTTTTTTTTTTTGAGAAATTTTAAATTTTTTAAAACTTATTTGCCTAAGTTAAAATCTAAGATGCGATGCAAGTATTATAAAAAAATAAAAATAAAAATATAAATTAATATAATACAATTACTACTATAGCTATATATTATTCCACAAAAAAATAAAAAAAAAATAGAGGATTGAAGGAATATTGGTTTCGAAAGAGTATAAGAAAATAGAGAGAGTCGTAAATTTTATGAAAAAAGGGTTAACATCCCTATCCGATGATTTAGAAGAAACTGTTAAGGGGATTAATGATTTTATAAAATCATTAAACAAAGCTTTAAAGGACTTGAAAGATGTCTCTATTGAACCAGAATTACAAACTGTAAGCACATCCTCTAAAAAGGTCGTCGGTGCTTCAACTGGACAAGCAAAGACTGCTGCTGCAAGTACTTTATTTAACTTATTAAGCGGCGGTTCCACAACAACACCACAAGCACCACCAATTGCTACTGCAAGTGCTCCTCCTAGAGGTGGAAGCCCTCCTTCAACCCCCATTGCTGGACCTCCAAAGAGACCTGCAAGTGGAGCACCTCCAAAAGCACCAGTAATCGGTGGCCCACCAAAGCGATCTAATTTACCACCTGCACCAAAATTACCTCCTACACCTGGAAGTGGTCCTCCTCAAGCACCAAATGCAGGATCGGTTCAAACATCATCATTTGCTAAAAGACCTACGCCACCTGCAGCTCCTGTAACAGGTACTCCTGCAAGACCACCTGGCGTTCCTGCACCACCCAGCATATCGCCTCCAGTAGCCGCGCCACAAGCTGGTGGGGGATTAAGTTCTTTACGCGACGAGATGTTAGAAGAATTAAACCGCTTAAAGAAGATAATGAGGGGGGACTAAAAAGGAGAATTTATTATATTTATATCTCGTTTTAGTCTTTTGTATTAGAAATTTCTTAATCCTCACTTCTCCTTTCAACAACTTTTTATTATAAAATAGCAGATATTAAATAGAGATGGAGAATAACAATTCTATAATTAGCGATACCGATATCCCTGTAATAGTTCCTAAACGCATGTTAGTCTTTGCTGGTCATCCCGATGATGAAATAATATCGTGTGGTGGGACGATCCTCAAATATCAAGCTATGGGATCTGAAGTATTCATAGTTGTAGCAACAAGTGGGCTGGGGGGATATGCAAAAAGTGAACAAAAAACCGATATAGAGCATCAAAGAAAAAATGAACTTGAATTAATTAGGACAATTTTAAAATGCAAAATTATAGAATTGGGTTATGTTGAATTAGAAGTCAATAGCGAATATGTCTCAGAAATAACGAATTTGATTAGAGACATCAAACCTCAAGTAATTTTACTTCCACACTATTCAGATTTTCACCGTGTTCATAGAAATTTATCATTACTCGTAAAAGAAGCAATCTATCATTGCTCTACAGGCAAAGCATATGGTGGATTCAAAAGAAATTGGACACCGTTAGGAGTTTATTACTATGAATCCCCTTCTTGTAAATTTCAATATATAGAAAGTTCTGTTTTCATAGTTGTAGACATTAAAAAATATTGGAAAAAAAAAAAAGAAATCTTTAACAATATTTATCTTTCTCAAAAGGAAGTTTTAAAGAGAGTTCTCGAATGGGCGAAGGACACAGCAACTTTAAGAGGTAACGAAATAAATTCAACTTATGGTGAGGCTTATGTACCCGAAACTACATATACTCCATTGAGACTACTACTAGTATAGATTCGAGATAAATATAATCAGACAAAAAAATGTGAAAATTATGGCTAATCTTACGGTTGTTTTAGATATTGGACAATTTTCAGCTAAAGCAGGATTCGCAGGGGAAGATATGCCATCTCAAGTTTTCTTCACAATAGTGGGTACACCAAAATATAAGCAGATTGATTATGAATATACAGGTGTTAGAAAAGACGATTTTTATGTGGGAGATGAAATCCAATCGATCGGATTATACAAGGTTTTTTACCCAATAAATAAAGGAATAATCCAGGATTGGCTTTCTTTCGAAAAAATAATAGATTATATTTTTTATAATTTAAGAGTAGATCCAAGTTTGGTTAATGTATTATTTGCGGTACATCCTTTATTTCCTCACAGTGATTTAAAAAAATTATTTGAATTATTCTTGGAAAATTACCAATGTAATGCATTTTATCCTGTCTTAGATTCAATGCTTACTTTGTATGCAGGAGGGTTCCAAACAGGTTTAGTTGTAGAGATTGGGGATAGTCTTACAAGATTAACTCCAATCTATCAAGGTTATAAACTAGATCACGCAATTAAACATATTGATATTGGTGGAAGAACTTTAACAAGGTTCATGGAAAAAGTATTAGGTGAGAAGGGATTTTCAACAGATTCTTCAATTAGAAGAGAACTAGTAAGAGCTTTAAAAGAAAAAGCATGTTTTGTGTCTCTCGATTATAAAGAAGATTTAAAGAGAGTTGAACAATACGAAAAAGAATATTCATTACCAGATGGATCTACAATTTCTTTAGCCAGAGAGAGATTTGAGGTGCCAGAATTAATATTCAACCCTTCAATGGAATTAGAGGAAGCGTCTCTCCCAGAAGCAATTATGGATGTTATTGAAATGTGTGATCTAGATGTTCGTCCGGACTTATTAAATAACATCTTTTTATCAGGAGGATCATCTATGTTTCCTAATATTAAATCCCGAATTTACCAAGAGTTAGAAATTGAATTAGCCCGTCGAAGTAAAAAAAGCCAAGTTATCAAAATAATAGCTCCCAGGGAACGAATTTTCTCGGTTTGGGTTGGAGGATCGATTTTAGCAATGATCCCTGAATTCGAACAGAACTGGATAACCAGAGCGAAATATTTCGATGAAGGAATCCCTGACAACCTTCTATAAATCAAGACCTAAAATTCAAGCATTATACCATATCATAGTAATATTACAAGCATATTACAGTTTTATAAAAATATTATTCTGGTATTATATCATAGAAAAAATTTTTCTCATGTAAAGTGTTAAAAAATGGAAGGTCCTCAAAATACGAGTTTTGAACAAACGAAAATTCTAAAAAAGTACTATAAACCTGATTATTCTCAATTATTTTCTAAATTAAAGAACATCAAAACTCCTGTAAAAAACGAGATTTTAGTGTCCTTACTCGACGGTAATTGGCATTCGGAATTAGACTTAGTTAGAGTAGCTAAACAAAAAATGAAATATATGGGTGCTGTAACCTTAGGGACAATGATTCAGTCATTAAATCATCATTTAAAAAATGATTATGTTGAAAGGAAAGTGATTAACGGAAAGCTATCTTACAGAATATCAGACAACTATGTTGGTCTTACTCGAGCTGCATATAATAAATATAGTTTTAAATTAGATTAGCTTCTAGTTGCGATTAATTCTAAGATTAATTTTTTTAATTTCTTTTTATACATTGTTCTTTAGAAATTTGAAATTCTGTACAACTAGAACAGAAACCATCACTTTCATCTTTAAAACTATCGCTCCAGCATTTAGGACAGATATAATAAACAATGGTTTTATTATTCTTTCTTTTTATAATCTTAAATACATTAAACCCACACTTTAAACAATTCGTGGATTTTAATATGGAAATATTCCCTTTTTTTGGAACAGGAAGATAAGTTTTACAATTTCTATCAGAGCATCCCAAGAATCTCTTATTAGATGAAATTGTAACCAAATTCATTGGATTTTTTTTACAAGTTGGACACATTGAAGTGGTTTGAGGAAAATTTTGTTGCATTGCTGTTTTTAAATTACCCTTCACTTTATCGAATTCGAATGTAATTGCTATTTTACTATTGCGGAATTTGTCGAATAAATCGAGAAATAGTTCTTTTACTGTTGTAACAACGCTATCCATCGTTTTCTTTTTATTTTTGATATCTTCGAGCAATTCTTCGACAAATGAGGTGAATTCTGGCTTTAAAAAGGGCAACCATACCTTTATTAATTCACTAATAAGATATTTCCCCCATTCAGTTATTTTAAAGCGATTTTTAGCAACTCTATAGGTTAATTTTCGGTCTAGTAATATTTTTATAATAGTAGGGCGAGTGGATTTGGTTCCTAAATGTTCTCTTTCCATTAGTTTCAATAAAGTTGTATCTGAGTAATGAGGTGGTGGTTGAGTTTCCTTTTCGTTCAAAAGGATTTTATCAATCAGAAGATTCTTAGCTTGGATCTCTAACAGTGGTTGATATACTTTTTTTAAAAATGGAGCGATTTCATAGAATCCACTTTGGGTTAACGCTACGATCTGAGATGTAAATAGTTCATCTTTGATTGATAACCTTAATTTAGTTCTTAATTCCTTAGCCTCTTCACCAAAAAGAGCTAAATAATGTCGAGCTAAAATATCATAGACTTTCCTTTCTATCTCATTTTCAAGTTTTGAACTATTCTGCTCTAAGCCTTCCAATGGAGTAATGGGAGGATGATCTCCAGCATCGACTCTTCCTATAGTTGGGTTCATTCGATTACTTTTAAATAACTTAACAGTGTAAGCTCCATAGTTAGTATGCGGTTTAAAATTTTCTAAATATTGCTTATGGTCAAAATCAGGTTTGTATTTGTCACTGTCAGTTCTAGGGTAAGAAATAATTTGATTTAAGTAGAGAGAATTCATAGTATTCATTGCAGTTTTTGCACTAATTCTTAAAGTTTTGGTCAGCAATATGAGAGCTTTTGAAGTATTTAAGGGTGTTGGGGGATTAATTATGATTGATTCTTTGGTATTGTTTAAAATTGTAGCTATTTTCTCGTTTTTAATTTTTTGGAATATGGCTTTTGCTTCTGATTCCTTCTCTTTGGTAAAAGGATTCTTTGTGTGGAAAGCCTTAATAATTTGATTATCATGCTCTAAATTGGCTGTAATTGTCCAATATGGTTCTGGAATAAACTGTTCTATCTCAAGATCTCTTAAATAAATTAAATAGAGCAAGGAGGTTTGTACTCTTCCTATCGATACAAATTTATTGTTAATCTCGTCTAGTATCGGTTTAAATGTATTGGTGATTTCTCTAGTGCTTGAAAAACCGATGAATGCGTCAATTATTGCTCTTGCTTCACCTGATTCTCCCCAACTCCATTTAGGAATTATTAGATTTCTATATTTTGAAACGATCTCCTTTTTTTCTAATGAACTTAACCATAATTGATTCACTTTTATATTTCTATTAATTTTTGTCACAAAAGGTAACGCATCGAAAAGCCCAATATTACATCCTTCTATGTCAGCATCAGTTGCAATCACGCATTCGTCGCAAAGTTTAGAATACTCGGCTAAAGTCTTAATATATGGTTTAGCATAATTTATAGCTACTTTAGCAATTGCTTTTGGATTTGTAATGATTTCTCTTGGATCCGTTTTAGTCCAGCTTTTATATTGATCTGTATTTCGATACTCTAAAATATGGCCTCGAAGAGGGACAACATAAATACTCCTAGAAGGTATTTGATAAATTTTTAGGATTTTTGATTTGTTAATAACCGAAACTGGTCCTAAAGCTTCCGCAATTGCTTTGGCGGCTTTATTTTTTTCTGAGATTATTAAAGTCGGCATTAGATTATTGTTTTTTTGCCATACATAATTTAGATTATTAATACTTCACGCATTTATAAATAACAATAGATTTCTCTATTTCTAATTGTTTTTAAATTAAAATTTTCCAATTTGAATAAGAAAATTTAACTTATTATAGTTTTTTATTATAGATATTGGCCTAGTTAAAAAAATATCTCAATAGTTGGATCTATTTTTTTAGTAAAGTAAATTTAAATTCAGTACCTAAATCTCTTCCTTTAGACTCAACCCAAATTTTTCCTCCATGTGCTTCTATAAAACCTTTAGCGATATACAATCCTAATCCACTTCCTTTATCTAAAGTAGAGTATCCATCACTTCCCTGTTCAATAGTCACAAATTTACCAAAAATCTTCTGTATTTCTTCTTGTGTTAAGCCTTTTCCGTTATCTTTAACACTGAAAGTGACACTTTCATCATCCTCTTTGGATGAAATATCAATTATTCCATATTTTGGGGTGAATTTGATAGCATTTGATAGAAGATTTAAAAAAACTTGTGAGATTCTAAAATTATCTACTGTTAATTTAAGGTTTTCTGAGATATCAAGATTAACTGTTAAAAATTTTTGTCCAATTTGAAATTCTAAATCAGAAAGACAGTTACTTATTATGGAATGAATATTTTCTTCTCTTTTAACCAGTTCTACTTTTTTTGCATCTATTTTCATAATATCTAGTAACCGATTGATATATTCCTCTAATCGATGTACGTTACTTAAAACTCTATTTAAATCTTCTTTAACTTCTCCTTTTAACTCCTTCTCCCTTAAAAGAATCAAGTCAATAAAACCTCCCACGGAGATTAATGGAGTTTTCAGATCATGGGCAGCAATACTAATAAAATCTGTTTTCAATCTATCTAGTTCTTTTAATTCGATATATTGATCTCTTAATTTTCGTTCAGATTCTCTTAATTTCTCTTCTGCAAATTTCTTTTCGGTTATATCTTGAATAATAACTTGAACCATAATCTTCCCACCTACTTTAAAAGTTGATAATTCAGATTCAACCCACATCATTTCCTTCTCTTTATTAAAAATTTTGATAGTTTGAGGTTTTATAATAGGTTTCGATGGTTCCTCTTTAGATAATAATTCTGGAATTAATCTCAATCCGGATTTCGTATCCTCCGGATAAATTCCTGTAAGATCCAAGTAGTTTTTACCTATAAGATCTTCTTTTTCGAAACCAAAAATTTCTGTTGTCTTTGTATTCATATCATCAATTTTTCCTTCAGCATCTAAAAGCACTATGCTAAATGGAGAATGCTCGTATAAGTGACGAAATTTTTCTTCAGATTCTTTTAACTTTTCTTGAGCTTGACTCTGCTCTGTAACATCCATGATAAGAGCTAAATCTGCAAATTTATCTTGATACATAATAGTTTTGCTGTAGGATTCAACCCACTTAACTCTTCCATCTTTAGTATTAATTCTATATGAAATAATGTGGGAGCTCCTTGAGTCTCCAGTTAATCTTCCTCTAAGACGGCTTTTAGCACATTCACTATCTTCGATATATCCCTGATCAATCAATTCAGATGATGTCCAATTCATCATCTCCTCAATATTAAATCCATTGATTCTCGACATCGCATCATTAACATACTTAACTTTTCCATCTTGAAGGATCATAATACCAATTGTTGAATGTTCAGCTATAATCCTAAACTTTTCTTCTGATTCTTTTAACTTTTGTTCTGCTTTTTTTCGTTCCGTGATGTCTATAACCGATATTAAATCAGCTGGTTTACCCATATAATCCACAGATCTAGAATAATTATCTATCCACCTAGTTTCTCCTAATTTATTTATGATTCGAAACTGATAATTAGTTAGATAATCATTTGAACCACTCTGTTTCTTCTTTAGTTGCTCTAAAACCCGAATTCTATCTTTCGGATGGACCAAATCAAAAATTTCTATTGGACTTAAATCTTTTGTTTCTTCCACTGTATAACCTGTTAGAACAGTAGATTGCTTGTTGACATACTTTATTTGATTGTCTTGGATAATTGCGATTCCCATTAAAGAATTATCTGCTATAGTTTTGAATTTTTCTTCTAGTTCAAATAGATCCTTTGTACATTCTTGTAATTCTTTTTCCAATTCTTTATTTAATCCCATTAATTCTTCGTTAGACATTGATATATCCACCATCATAGAATTTATTCAAAGTAAAATTTAAAGCAAAAATATATTTTTTAAACATTTGCCTAATAATGTACCCAAAATCAGAAACTGAAGCCATCTTTATCATAAACCTCATAAACTTATAGGATATTAAGTTCTTAATTTATATTTTAGTATAGATTTTTAATAATTATATTCTTTCCTTTAAATTGCTGTGTAAAAATATTAAAGTTAAATTTCTGATCTTTATTATAATAATAGAAAAATAATGATATAATGGTTTTTATTGAACCTTCTTTTGAGATCGACGAGAAAGGTCGAGTTATTTGCCAATCTCATTCAAAATATCCTCATTTTATTAAACCGGCTAAAACAAATTTAGAAGAAAATCAAATGGAAAAAGAATTAACTTGTAAATCGTGTTCACATTATATAAATGATGATTGTTATTTTCCTAAATCTGAAATAGACAAAATTGAATTAGATAGATTAAGCAGGTCTCGCTTCCAATGCAACCTTTGTGGCAATAAAATCGATAGAATGTTGACTATAATACAAAAGATCTATTTTGAAGTCAAATTTAATATGAATATGCCTTTAATTTGTTGTAACTGCTATTTGAGCTTAAAACAAAAAGATTTTATCGAATATAATAGAAGACGAATTATTGAGGCCCTATCATTCTATACCCCTGGTATATTTTTAATTATTAGTTCATACCCTTTTAATCTTGTTGCTACTTTCGTATACATCTTATTTGTAATTGTTTTAAAAATTATTATTAAGCAAAAGTTTCATTACAGTCTTTTTTTATTGGATTTAATAAAGGGAAAAAAGTTCTTTAAAAAAAATTTTCAAAGTAAAGATATATCATTTTCACCCTAAATTTCCAGCCCAACCTCGAACTCTTTTTCTCATAAGTTCTTGTTTAGCACTGATTATCTTGAGCTCTTCTTTGGATTTGTTTTTTAAATTCTCAATTTCGGGAACAAATTGATATTTGATAAAATAACTTCTAATATCTTTTGAAATTAAATTATCCGGAATATTTTGTGGTTTATTTCTGAAATTGGTATAAAGTGCCTCCCAAGATTCAAGAAATTCATCAATTTTATCTTTATATTTAAAAATGGGTAATGTGCCTAGATTATTTGGAGTTGTAACTGCAATATTTGATCTACTAACAGAAAAGCGATTACCATTAAAAGAAACAGCTATACCATCTTCGTCTTTTAATCTTTGGAGCATGTTTATATCCGTGATAGAATCACCTAATGCAACAATTTCTGAAATCGGAACTTTAGTTTTATTAGAAATGGTTTCAATTGCCAATTCCTTTCTCTTTCCTCCCCTTACTTGAATTTGATCCATAGCTTTAAAATAATTAGAATCTTTTGCTTTCCAGAAAAAATCATTTAAATCATCTAAAACTAGGTTTAATTTTTTACCATTATCAATAAATTGCTGGAAAATACCCTTTACTAATATATCTATGTCGTTCTTAATATCAGGAAAGGTTTCATTCGCTTTTTTGATATTCAATTCGGTGCAAAAAACATGATCAGTAGGTATTTTTAAAGTTTCTGCAATAGTATAAGCGAAGTGAGAATAACTCGTAGATATAATGTATATATCCCAACATCTATGAAGTTGTTCTATAAGTTCTATGCACCCTGGCAATAATCCCAAATTTTGCTTTGCTAATCCTATTAGTTCATCATCTGTAAAAGAAGATATATATAATGGTGCTATTAACCTTAATGTATCTCCGGGTTGGTAATCAGGTATATTTAATTCTTCTTTAACTCCGGGGACATCAATTAAGTGATCATCATATTCCGATAGCATTTTGTAAAATTCTCCCATATTATATTTCTTTAAACCAAGTTTAAGTTTATTGCCAATTAACTTGCTTAAATTAGCAGCAAAATCAAGAATACTGATAGGGCCTTCTAGGTCCCAACAACAAACCTTTTTAATTCTCAAATTCTATAGCTTAATATTTGCATAACGATTCATATCAAAGATTTTTGGCAATATTTAATTTTAATTAATATTGTATTGATTTGTTAACTATCGCTAGGAAAAAAGAAGAACTTACAAATATGGAGCTATAATGAAACTTTAAAAATATCTTGAATTGATTTTTTTTTTCTTTCCTTCTCGATAATTTGACGCCAATTTGGTATTATCACATCAAAAGCATTCTCAGCAATTTGAACTAATTTATCATCAGATGAATTTAGAAAGTAACTTATAGATTCCATAGCTCTTTTATCTTTTATTCTGGTTAAACTTTCAATTATGAATATGACTCTTAATTTGTCTAATTCAGCTTCGGGCTTCTTAATTTCTTCTTTTAGTTTTTCTATAATTCTCAATGTCGCTCTCCCATCCTCTATTCGCCCCAATGCTTCTATTATTCTATTTATTACAATAGGATCATCCTCAAGCTTTAATGCTCGACATAATAAGTTGACAGCTCGACCATCCTGGAGAAAACCGAGTTGCCTTGCTGCTTCAGCTCTTTTATCTGATTCTTTATTGTGAAGCAATTGTTTTATTAATTGGTTAAAATTTATGTTTTTAGCTCGCCAATTCATAATCCATTTAGATATAAGATTTAAATTATTATAATCTGTTTTTTATAAAATATAATTTTGTAAATACTTCAGAGGAAATTTAGAATTTAAATTTGCTATTTTTTTAATAATGAGTTCATGTGATCAATCCTTTTTTGTATCAATTTCCTAGTACCAATATCTTTTCTATAAAACAACTTACCACTGATACATCCAACACCTTGTTCAGCAACTTTTTCAGCGCTTTCTAAATCACTAGCAACACCTATAATCCCCATAGCTCTCGATGAAGTAGTATAAATATTATTGCCTTCTCTATATACTGAAGCGTAGTAATATTTTGCACCAGTTTGCTCGAGTTTTTCTTTATTTATTTCGACTAATTCATCCTTTTTTGGTGAGGTAGGGTATCCTTCGGGAGCTAAATATTTGCAAACAGTGGCTTTTTTTTCAAATTCAATGTTTGTATTTAAATTCCTGTTAATAATTCCCATACAAATATCAATAAAATTAGTTTTTAATAGTGGTAAAATATTCATTGCTTCAGGATCTCCAAGTCTTGCGTTAAATTCTATCAATTTTATGCCGTTCGCGGTTTTAATGTACCCCCCATAGAGGAATCCTTTATATTCAACTCCAGTTTCGGCTTTCGTTGCTGCTACTACTTTTTTCATATCTTCAATTGCTTCATTTACATCTTCTTTCGAAATAAAAGGCATAAGGTGGTCCTCCATCGAATAGCTCCCCATACCTCCAGTGTTGGGTCCTGTGTCGTTTTCATAAGCTCTCTTATGATCTTGAACGAGGGGTGTAGCAACTACATTCTTACCATCAACGAATGTTTGAAGAGTAAATTATTCTCCTTCAACTTTTTCTTCAAGAAGAAAACGAGCTTTTTGGTTAACCAGAGTTTGACAATAAATTAGTATATCTTGTTTAGAGGAAAGATGATCTCCATAAACTTTTACGCCTTTTCCCCCAGTTAGTCCGTCTGGTTTAACAACTACATTCTCTTCTCCTAAGTCTTTTATATAGCTCTCCACACCTTCCATAGAATTGAAGCTTCTACTATTAATATTTGATGTAATTTTATATTTTTCAAGAAGCGATCTAGTAAATATTTTAGAACCTTCTAATTGTGCTGCTTCAATTCCAGGACCTACGCATGGTAATCCATTCCTTTCTAATGCATCAACGATTCCAACTACTAAAGGCGCTTCTGGGCCAATCACTGCAAAATCAATTTTATTTTCTTTTGAAAAATCGATAATTTCCTTAAAATCTGTTTCGGAGTGAATCTTTATTTTCCCTTTACTTAAATCTTCTAATCCTGCATTTTTAGAACTCATAAACGCATATAACTCAGCTCCATCTCTAACTAATGTCTCTCCTATTATATGTTCCCTAGCACCATGACCAATTATGATTGTTTTAACTGTCAAAGTTTATACTCTCCATAAAATGAATTTCTTATGAATATTAAGATTATATAATTGAATTTAAATTGTATTACATCAAATTTAAAGTGATTATTAATCAAAGATTATAAAATCAATCGGTATTATTTCTCCTTTAAAAAATAGAGATTTCTATTATCAATTTTCTTCTTAACAATTACATCGTATTTTTCTAGAAGTTTGAGATATTTAGCAATAGTGTCCATATGCATACTTAATTCTTGAGACAAGGTAGTTTTAGTAACCCCAATATCATCGTTTTTCAAGTAATGTATAATTTCTCTACTTTTTTCCTTTGATGTAAAATATTTTGAGACAATATCATCGAATACTTCTGTTGCATTGAAATAAATTTCATGATTCTCAAAAATTTCTTTACGAATAAAATCAAACTTTATCAACATATTTAGGTGCCACACAACTATATGATTACTATAGTTTAATTCATTAACGATTCTGTTAAAATATGTTCCGGGATTATTAGTTATGTACTCGTAGATTCTTTTACGCTTCTGGTTACTCAATATATCGCTCTTCGCTAATTTGGATCCTTCAACCAGTAATCTTTTATTTGTTAATGATTTTAAAATTACTTTAACACCTTCTTTATTAATATTTACTGAAGCTAACTTAACTCTTGAGATAATATAAGGAATAATTTCTTCAAAAGTGAACTGACGATTTTTGTTTAAATAATCGTGAACAATATCTAATATCACTTTTTCTTTTTCTGCTAGCTCTATTGCCATGTTATGTGTAAAGCCTCGTAGCATCATCAAGTCGATTTCTTTTTCGTTGCTCTGATTTATTTATCATATCATTGAAAATGGATTTCCTTTCTTCTGGGGTTAAAGATATCATTTCCTGGATAAATTCTACCAAGTCATCCTCCTCCCACTCAAACATATTAATAATTTTAAGAAAATCTTCCGAAAGCGCTGTTAATTTCATTTTACCGTTGTTTAAAGTATTTTCAGATGATAAATCTTTTAATTGGGCTAATATTTTTTTATTATCTAATAATTTAGTAATCCGATCAGAACTAAATTTCTCATTCTTAAAATTTCCTCTAAAACTCTTTTTTACATTTAAGGTGGCATAGTGACCTATAAAAATGCGATCCCTGAAGTGATATATAGCATAACCGATACTGATACTTAGAGCACCTAAAGTAGCGATTAATACTATCAGAAATAAAGGATTATCACCAATATTGTCAATTATGTAAATACCCTCAATACCTACCTTGGGATCGTGATAAATGTGTGTTCCCCGAGAATATATTAAATATATTTTTTGTTCATTAGCATCATATTCATCAATATCTATCCTACTTTTTGATATTTCTCTAGAAATCCCATCAATACTTGCATTAGTCTTCCAAGTAA